>JAOAIJ010000013.1 GCA_026414765.1 Clostridia bacterium
CAACTATAGGACCCATTGTTGCAGGAGGTAATACTACATCAAGCCACTTTGTTCCTACTGCTCCAATTATAAGAGCTGTTATAGAAAATATCAAACCAGCTAAGATAAAGCCACCTAAAGCTTTTGAAAAATTCAGATCCTTATCCGGGGAACTTGCTAGAACCGCACTGACTGGGGCTAAAAAAGCAAAACTTGAACCTAAGAATGCAGGTGCTTTGCCTTTACATAGGAATAAATAGATCAATGTTCCTATACCGTTCATAAGTAAAACTAACGCTGGATCAATTACCTGTTTTCCAGCCCAACTGTTGAATAGAAACGGTACTAATACAGATGCACCAAACATGGCGAACAGATGCTGAAAACTAAGTGGTAGCCCTTGGAGCAGTGGTACTTTTTCTTCTACTTGGATTACTCTTCTTTGCATGCTTGAATCCCCCTCAAATTTATTTATTTAAAGTAATGACAAACCAAGAAAACTTATAGGTTCATCATCTATTGGAATACAGTAAAATCAAAATAAAAAAAGCTTCATACCTACGAGCGGTAAGAAGCTTGTCTCCTATATTAACAAGGTTATAGAATAAACTTTACCAGCCTCACAGGACTAATTTAAAAGTTTGCTGTATTCAATTTCCTATAACAATATATCACATACTTAAAGAATAGTCTATAAGAATTTCGACAAAATTTTATGAGGAAAGATGAAATAATAAAACACGGTTTTCATGCGAGAAATTTTTTAATTTATTGTTTCATTGCTCCTTAATTATCCAAATCTTTCTACTTATATTCACGTCACTTTTTGAAACAATAATTATTAAGGAGGTGATATTATGGCAAGGAATAATAACAGCACAACTAATTTCGATCAGATGAAATACGAAATAGCAAGAGAAGTTGGCGTTAACTTAAAGCAGGGTTATAATGGTGACCTCGCAGCAAGAGATGCTGGTAAAATAGGTGGAAATATAGTTAAAAAAGTATTCGAATCATATACCGGAAACGCATACCCTACTGAACCTAGGGGAACAACCGGTAGATAATTAAGATAAGCAAAAGCAACATAAAAATAGCAGGAGTATACTCCTGCTATTTTTATTTCTTTACATAACCTCCGCAGCCACAATTATCTCCTGACATACAACTCTTATTGTTTACATTGCACTTTCCTTTTACAGATTCTGGTGCAATTTCCTTTGCAGCCTCGATATTTTTTTCCGGTTTGAAGCTCTTACAATCCTTGCAAATCATACTGTTTTCCCTCCGTTACATATTCATGGATGATTGAATACCGCTTACTTCCTGCTGTGCCCTGCTAATATCCTCCTGATTTGCATTCTGAACCTTATACCAGCCCTTTTGTGTCATCAGATCATAGATTTGTTTCTGATGCTGGAAAGTTCTTGTCAGTATGTTTGTTGTGTCATTTCTCAAAAACTGGTTTGTACTTTCCAGCACGAGATTTGTCAATGATGAAGCTGCCAATTTATGCTGACTTAACAAAACACTAGCTAAATCCTTATCTGTAATACTTCTCATCTGCTTTTCCTCCCTTATTGTATGGTTGCTGTGTTTATATGCTTGATAAGTGTCTGAAGATCATTCTGGTGATCACTTACCATTTGCTGGCATAAACTTCTGATTTGCGGGTCTGTGCATATTTCTGCACAACCTTGTATGAAATTGATATTGTTTTGTGTCATTGAGATATTATCCTCAATAAGCATTAATTCCTTACTTGTTAACGCCATAGTATTACCTCCTTGAAATTTGATTTTACTTCATATATAGTCTGCATTTTTCCATATAATATTCATTTACCCATGTATATATTTCAATACGATTTTCCCTCATAAATTTACTATTATATAAATATTGAATAAATCGGCATAATAATTTCTCTAACTATTTGTTTGACTGTATTTAGGCTCTGATATATAATAGAAAGAATGAAAAAATATTGTAACAGGAGGGCTTATCATGCCGTTATCATCAGATATGATTATTGCATCAATTATCTTTGTTCTTACATATATACTCATTGTATCTGAAAAAATAGACAGAGTGATAGCTGCTTTGGGCGGCGGAGTCATAATGATAGTTTTCGGGCTGTTTTCAGGAAAAAACCCATATACTCAGGAACTCGCCTTTGAGGCAGTAGATTATAACACTCTTGGCTTGTTAATCAGTATGATGGTAATTGTAATGATTACCAAAAGGACAGGTGTTTTTGAATTTCTCTCAATAAAAACTGTAAAAATAGCAAAAGGTGAGCCTTGGAAAATTCTTGTGTATTTATCGGTAATTACCGCTCTCATGTCCGCTTTTCTCGATAATGTCACTACTATACTCCTGATTCTCCCTATAACATTGGATGTGTGCAGGGAATTAAAACTCAAACCCGTACCATTTATCATAAGTCAGATATTTGCATCAAATATCGGAGGAACTGCAACACTTATAGGTGATCCTCCAAACATCATGATTGGTGCTGATACAAACCTCAGCTTTATGGATTTTATTTACAACGTAGCTCCTGTTATTGTTATTATTTTACCTATTACTGTATTAGCTTTTGTTATCTTGTATAAAAAACATTTTAGTACCAGTGATGACCTCAAAAAGAAGGTTATGCTGCTAGATGAAAGTAAAGCAATAAAAAATAAAACGCTTCTCATTAAGTCGCTGTCAGTACTGACCTTGACTATCACGGGTTTCATGCTTCACGGAGCATTGCATATAGAATCATCTACCATAGCAATAACAGGTGCCGTTTTACTTATGCTCATTTCAAAGGTTTCCATTGAGCATATACTTCAGGAAGTTGAGTGGAAGACGATTTTCTTCTTTACAGGGCTTTTCATGCTGGTAGGAGGACTGGAACATGCAGGTGTACTGAAGCTTATTGCAGAAACAATTGTTGGTGCTACAGGTGACAACGTAGTCCTTCTGGGTATTTCAATACTCTGGGTATCCGCAATATTATCTGCGTTTGTTGATAATATACCTTTTACGGCAACTATGATTCCACTAATCAAAAGTGTAGGGACATTAACCGGTATGAATATCGTCCCTCTCTGGTGGGCATTATCGCTCGGTGCATGTCTTGGTGGAAACGGTACTATTATCGGAGCCAGTGCCAATGTGGTTGCTTCAGGTATGGCAGAGGAAAACGGGCACAAAATCACTTTCGGACAATATTTTAAAGTATGCTTTCCAATTATGTTGATTACTATTATAATAAGTATGGTGTATTTACTGATTTTTCAACTACATTAATAAAAAGCAGGTAGGTAATAACATGGCTAAGATTACTTTTCGTATAGGCACAAACAGGATAATGAGACTTTCTCCAACCAGGATGGTTGTATTCAGCTTTGCCGTAATTATACTTATAGGTTCGATACTTCTCAGCCTTCCGGCAGTGTCAAACAGCGGTAAAAGCATAGGTTATCTTAATGCACTTTTCACTGCTACGTCCGCTACATGTGTTACAGGCCTCATTGTAGCAGATACTTATACACAATGGAATATCTATGGTCAAATCATAATACTCTGTCTTATACAGGCAGGTGGACTGGGCATTATAACTCTGGCAACCTTTTTCTCCGCCCTCTTGGGACGGAAAGTGAGCCTGAAAGGTATGCTTCTTGCTCAGGAATCAATAAATCACTTTTCTTTTGAGGGAGTGGTAAGGTTAGTAAAAAGGGTCGTGCTTGTTACTCTTGCCTTCGAAACCTTGGGAGCATTAATACTGTCTATAAGGTTTATACCGATATTTGGACTTAAAGGCATCTATATGGGTATATTTCACTCAATCACCGCATTTTGCAATGCAGGCTTCGACCTTATGGGAGGGTATAGCGGAGAATACAGCAGCCTGACGAGCTTTAACAATGATCCTGTAGTGATCTATACCATTGCAGCATTGATAATTATAGGCGGTCTTGGATTCCTTGTGTGGAAGGATTTATACGAATATAAAAAGAACAAAAGCCTCTTTCTCCACACTAAGTTAGTGCTAATTATGACTGTGCTATTGATTCTACTTGGTGCAGTTTTCTTCTTTGTTTTTGAGAGTAATAATCCATTGACAATGGGAAAACTAAATTTCTTCGAAAAAATAAATGCTTCCATATTCCATTCAGTTACTACAAGAACGGCTGGATATAATTCAGTTCCATTAAACGAAATGCAGGACATTTCAAAAGTAGCCACTGTACTGCTCATGTTTATAGGTGCTGCACCGGGTTCAACAGCGGGAGGAGTAAAGATTACTACTTTTGGTGTAATAGTAGCCGCTATTTTCTCTCAGATAAGCGGATCGAGCGAAACAGTAATATTCAGGCGAAGAGTTCCTCACTATGTAGTAAACAAAGCCCTTTCTATAATAGGCCTCAGTGCTATGGTCGTCATTGCTGTAGCAACAGTTATCCTCGCAATAGAAGGTGGGTCGTTTATAAATATATTTTATGAAGCCACTTCTGCTTTCGGTACTGTAGGATTATCCACCGGTATTACGCCTACACTTCACTCCGTAAGCAAGCTGCTGCTCATACTTACAATGTTTCTCGGAAGGGTTGGTCCTGTCTCTTTTGCAATTGCCTTAACACTAAGAGCAAATAAGAAGGATATGGATATGGTGTACCCTGAAGGAAAAGTTATAGTGGGATAAAAAAAGAGTTTGCATCTTCGGGTGCAAACTCTTTTTTCCTAATTACTTAATTATTATCCTGCAAAAATTCTTTTTACCTCTCTGCAGCAATGCTGATCCCTCAGTAAAGTCCTTCTTACTTGTGACAGCATCTATATCGGATATTTTCTGTTCATTTACGTATACTCCGCCTTGCTGGACTGCACGTCTTGCTTCGCTTTTTGACGGTGTAAGACCTGATTTGACAAGCAAATCCAGAAGCTTTATACCTTGCTCAGCCTCAGCCTCCGTAACTTCATATGATGGAATAGCATCCATATCACCATTGCCACCGAAAAGTGCCTCAGCAGCTTTTTGCGCCTTTAATGCCTCATCTTCTCCATGAACAAGCTTTGTAACTTCAAATGCCAGTACTTTTTTTGCTTCATTAATTTCTGCATCCTTCAACGCTCCCAGCCTTCTTACCTCATCCATAGGTATAAATGTCAGCAATGAAAGGCATTTTACAACATCATTATCCTGCACATTTCTCCAGTACTGGTAAAAGTCATAAGGAGAAGTTTTTGAAGCATCCAGCCAAAGTGCGCCTTTTTCTGTCTTACCCATCTTTTTACCTTCACTTGTAGTTAACAGGGAGAAGGTCATACCGAAAGCTTCCTTACCCTCAACTTTTCTTATTAACTCAACTCCGCCAATTATGTTGGACCATTGATCGTTGCCGCCAAGCTGGATATTACATTCATATTTATTGAACAATTCAAGAAAATCATAACTCTGCATAAGCATATAGTTAAATTCTATGAAAGAAAGGCCTTTCCCCTCAAATCTGGTTTTAAAGGCATCTGCTGTCAGCATTCTGTTTACAGAGAAATGTACTCCTATATCTCTGAGAAATTTTACATAATTCAATTCCAAAAGCCAATCTGCATTATCAACCATAATAGCTTTTCCCTCACTGAAGTCGATAAACTTGGAGATTTGCTTTTTAAAACAATTAGAGTTATGTTCAATTTCTTCCCTGGTCATCATCTTTCTCATATCGGTTTTTCCCGTAGGGTCTCCGACCATGGCCGTTCCCCCACCTACGAGAGCTATTGGCCTGTGGCCGGCTCTCTGCATGTGAGCCATAGCCATTAAAGGTACAAAGTGTCCTACATGAAGACTATCTGCAGTAGGATCAAAACCTGTATAAAAAGTAACATTTTCCTTTTCCAGCAACTCTTTCAGAGGTTCCTCGTGAGTAACCTGTTGTATGAATCCTCTCTCCATTAAGACATCAAAAACACTTGACATTTTCTATCACTCCTTTTACATAATACAAAACTTATCACAGTTTCAGAAATAAAAAAGTCTTATCATCCATAAGGACGAAAAGACTCGTGGTACCACCTTAATTCGTATCCAGACTATTAGCTATTGGTAATAGGAGCTTCCTATAAGCAATAGCTAAATCCTGAAAATACCTTTACAGATATAACGGTCTGAACCGGTACACTCTTGATGTACAGCTCTGAATCAGTAATTCACCATAGTTTCCTTAGAGTTCTTTATCCATGTACTACAGCCTTCTCACCAGCCAGGCTGCTCTCTCATGCTTATTCCGTATTAACCGGAATTTATGCTTGTAACCATGAACGGCTACTATTGATTCGTCATAGCTATATATGCTTACTTTATTATAGATTATGTTTCATTCTATTTCAAGAAATAATTTCTAAGCTCTTGCTGATCTTCCTGTGAAGAAACCGCAATTACCAAATCTCCGATGTGAAGCACAGTATAACCGTTAGGAATTATTACCTCCTCATCCCTTATGACCGATACTACGATACAGTCTGCCGGAATATTTATATCTTTAAGGCTTCTGTTGCACACGGGCGAACTCTCATTTATAAGAATTTCGCTAAGTACAATCTTACCGTTTTTTAGTTTCATAAGCGTCTTCATACCACTGTAGTCAACTTCCTGCTCTATCAAATCAGCTATGATGGAAGTGCTGCTGACTGCAATATCCACACCCAATCTTTCAAATACCTTTATATTTTTAGGATTGTTAACCCTTGCAATGGTTCTCTTTACACCAAAGCTCTTCTTTGCAAGTTGACAGGAAATCAGATTATCTTCGTCCCTTCCTGTTACTGCAATAAAAATATCCGCCTTATTAGCCTGTACATTTGACAGATCATCTATACTGGTTCCATCACCATTTACAACCGGAACATTCAGTTCATTGGCAATTTTCTCACAAAGCTCTTTCTGCCGTTCAATTACAGTTATCTTATGCTTATAAGGCAATAGTGTTTTGGAAAGGTAATAACCAATTTTCCCTCCACCGGCTATAACTATATACATACAACACCCTCCAGAAATTAATACGTCAAGAATATGTCCGCTTCTGATCGACTATCCGGACTTTTCCAGGCTAATCAACCATTTCGGTTATAACCAGAATATCATCCTTCTCTAATTTTATACCCGGATTTGCAAAACAAAATTTACCGTTTTGTATGACACCATACACCATTGTTTTGTCTTTCAGTTTCAAACTACCCAGCTTTTTTCCTTCATTTGCTTTAGTAACCTTTTCATGCTTAAAAGAAAATACATTACTGCCTATTGTATGATTCGATACACCTTTTTCCCCCAACACAATAGAACGGATAACCTCAGCTGTTATATTTGTAGGGCATATAGTTTCAAGACCGAATTCATGAAAAACATGCTCACGTGCAGGGTTATATATTCTTGCAATTACACGAGGAATTTTAAAAATCTCTCTCGCCACCTGACATGCCATGATATTCACATTATCATCAGGAGTAACTGCAGCAAGTGCGTCGGCCGTCTCTATTCCTGCCTGCTTTAATACATCCTGGTCTATAGGTACACCTGTAACTGTTATGCCGTTAAAGCCAGTACCTAAACTTTTAAAATTCTTTGAATCATTATCCAATATTACAACATCATGTCCCTCATCGGACAAAATATGTGCAAGTTTAGAACCAACCTTACCACATCCGATAACTATTATATGCATAAAAATCCCCCTGCTTAATGCTGCAAATCAGTTAGGTAAATCATGGCAGTCACTGCTTCCATGTATACCTAAATTGGCTCAATTATTATATAGTATATCATTTGCTTATGAATTGTATAGTTCTGATTTTGAATATTTTAGTTATATTTATATCTCTATAGTTTACTATACAGTTTCTTTTCCCTATAGCTTACCAAATCTGCTTCTAGCGTTCAATTGCTGCATTTCACAACTAATTATGCTATACATGTTAACATTTGTGTTAAGGTATTATTTTCTTTACATTAAAAACTGATAAATGAAAAAAATATTATAGTTAGTATTTAATAACCTAGTATGCTAAAGTAAAACGCTCCTTTCATAAATACATATTCCGTAAGGACCACCACTTTTAAGAAAGGATGATACCGTGCTGGTAGTTTTTATAAGGACATTGATTTTGTACTTTATAGTAATAATAATCATGCGGGTTATGGGAAAAAGACAAATCGGACAGCTACAGCCGTTTGAGCTTGTAGTGGCAATAATGATTTCAGAGCTGGCAGCCGTACCTATGCAAAATACAGGAATTCCCTTAATAAACGGAATAATCCCCATTCTTACCCTGCTTGTAGCTCAAATAGCCATGTCTTTCATATCACTGAAAAGCACTACGGCAAGAGCCATCATTTGCGGAAAACCCAGCATACTTATTGAAAACGGAAAAATAAACGAAAAAATACTAAAGAAAGAAATGTATACACTAAATGACCTGCTGGAACAATTGCGCAGCAAGGATATGTCTAATATAGCAGATGTAGAATTTGCCATTCTTGAAACCAATGGCCAATTGAGCATCATTCCAAAATCACAGAAAAGACCGGTCAATTCTGAGGATTTAAAAATATCTACAGATTATGAGGGGTTGCCGCTTGATCTTATAGTTGACGGTGAAATAAATTTTAAAAATCTCAACAGAATTAACTTAACAAAAGAATGGCTATATGGGGAGCTTAGAAACAGAGGCATTTCTGATATAAACAGTGTATTATTTGCAAGCCTGGATTCCAAAGGTAATCTTTACTATCAGGAAAAAGCAGGTCGGAAGGAGGATATATAGTATGCACACCCTGAAGATAACTATAATATTGGCTATATTAGTAGCGTTAATACTATCAATAGGTTTATTTACGCATAATATACTATCATCCACAGCAGACCGACTGGGAAAGCATATAGCACAAATAGAAAACAATACGATACAGGGTAACTGGACAAAAGCAGAAGAACAGCTTTCCGCTGCAAAAAACGAATGGTCAGGCACGGGAGATCAATGGGCAATGCTTATCGATCACATCGAAATTGATAATATAGATACTTCATTATCAAAAATGGAAAAATATATTTTTTCAAAAAATGCTCCTCTGGCTCTTGCCGAAGCAGCAACCTTAAAACAATATATAGAACATATACCGGAAAAAGAATCTTTCAGGCTTAAAAACATATTCTGAAATATTTCTTTAGAAATAGAAATACCCCCTCAGTCTTAGAGGAGGTATTTTTACTTTCTCTATATTTACATAGCTACCAGGAATATATATGAAATGAAAATCCCATAAAACACCCCGCCAAAAATTAATGGAATGGGGTTAAGCTTTCCTTTGAATTTGATCCATAAAAAAGTCACTAAAGCAGAAAGTATGGCTAAAACCGCACTTACTACAGCTACAGTGTCCAATTTCCAATTTGTAGCCAGTATACCAATAGTAACGGGTATGCAGCTTTGAAATACCATAGCTCCAGTTATGTTTCCTAATGCCAGCGTATCTTTTTTCTTGCTTATCCATATTATGCTATTGAACTTTTCCGGTAATTCCGTTGCGATAGGAGCTATTATTAGTGAAAGTATTAATGCAGGCAGCCCAAACATTTCCGATAAGTTCTCAATTATACCTACAAACAAGTGTGCACCAAATACTATGCCTGTAAGGGCTAATAGTATCTGAAATATTATCACGCCAAGGTTTGGCTTCATATTGAAAATTTTGATAATATATAGATTCTCTAATTCCGAGTGACTTGCCTGATCGTTTTTTACAGTCAGCATTATGTAGTATATATAGTATGCCACCAGAAAAACGGCTATAACATATCTTATTAACAAAATATCTATGAAACTCGCTGCAAGACCTAAACTGTAAACTATAATAAAGAAGCCAATATCACGGCCCAAAACCTTGTTGTTTACAAACATTTCAATACCTGTTTTTCTCCTCTTTCTGAATACAAGTACACTTATACCTGTCAGAAAAAATGCCAGAGTACTGAGCATAAAAGGAGCTCCCATAATAGCTCCTATTCCAATATCCTCTGAAGCACCCGATTTCCCCGAAAACAATATAGCTATTACTGGAATCATTGTTTCAGGAAGGCATGTACCTACTGCTGAAAATATGCTTCCTACTACCCCATCTCCCAAATTAAGCTTTTTGCCCAGCCACTCAATACCGTTTGTAAAAAGTTCACAACTTAATAGAATTACCGCCAGACTTAAGACCATCCCCAAAATATCCATTAACACTCGTTTATCACTCTCACTTTATTTTTATTTACTTTTGACCCCATAACCTATTCTATTCCCTACACATAAAAAAACTTCTAACATAATCCCACATTCTAAAAGTTGTTGTTCTCTAAAAATAGAGCCGCACCTTTTATGGAATTATGTTAAAAGTCTCGTTTCCTGGTAATAAGTTACTCTGTACAATTACAGTGAATCAAGAGTATAACTCATAAAGGTTGCAAAGCCAGGCTAAAGTCTATCCTTAACCAGTGTGTTGACTATGCAATTCAAACTACTCCCCTTTAACAAAGATAATATTACACTATGTCTTATATATTTGTCAATAAAAGCTAATAATAAATTATCATTAGCATGCAGGCTATGCGCTAAGAACTACTCTCCCCTTATAAGTCCTGGAAATACCGGCAGACAGCAAATAGCTGATGATTACATTCAATAGCTCCAGTTCCAGCTTTGACCTGTCTTTATCTTCGATAATTTTCCGTGTTTCATAATCATAGGTTATTTGAGGCACTGGCGCTTTCCTTATAACCTCGGCAATACCGGCCTTAATGATAAAATCCTTATCTACATATGAAAACTTGATTTTAAAATATGGATCCATACTTTTCTCTCTTATGATTTCAGCATCAAAATACATACTCTTCACCCCGACATAAGAACATTAGTAATACCTTCCATTATGAATATCGGAATCGAAATGCATTGTTATTATGGTAATTTAGGCCTATTTCTTAGAGCTTCATATATAAGCAATCCAGCTGCTACTGATGCATTCAAAGACTCGGCCCTGCCTGCCATAGGTATTTTTACAAGCAAATCAGCACTAGAGGCAACCTCATCACAAATACCGTTTGCTTCATTGCCGATAATAATAGCTGTATTATCCCATTCGCTAACATCATAATAATCCACTTCACCTTTAAGATGAGCAGCACATATCTTCACTCCCCTTGATTTGAGCAGTAAAATATCCTCTGTGATATCAGATGAAAAGCAGACAGGTAAATGAAATATTGAGCCCATTGTTGACCTTAACACTTTGGGATTGTACAAATCCACACACCCTTTTGACATAATTATGCCACTTGCACCTGCAGCGTCAGCAGTCCTTATTATTGTTCCCATATTACCGGGGTCCTGAATTGAATCCAGAACTATAAGAAAATTACATTTCTCTGACAAAATCTCTTCTAGTTCAAACATCTTCATCTTTATTACAGCCATTACCCCTTGGGGATTTTCCGTATCTGAAATCTCCCGAAAAAGCTTATCGGGAAGCAGATATAACCTATACCCCATTAAGTGGGCTATAGATGAAATTTGTTTTCCATCATCACTATCCAGATATTTTTCTGAAAACAGGATATATGCAATATTCATTTTTTCCTTAAGAGCCTCTTCAACAAACCTTGTACCTTCTATAAAATAAAGTTTCTTTTCTTCACGGTATTTTTTTGTCTTTAAAGATTTCAACTCTTTTATTATTGAATTCTGATTACTCGAAATCGGGTTCATTCCATGATAATCTCCTTATACTCAGAACGGTTTTGTGTTCCATTTCTACCCATATACACAACAAAAGGGCTCTTATGAGCCCCTTATAATATTATTTCAAACAACTTTTTGCTTTCTCAGCCAATTGGGCAAATGCCGCTGAATCATTAACAGCCATATCTGCCAATACTTTTCTGTTTAAAGCGATTCCTGCCTTCTTCAGTCCACTTACGAACTTACTGTATGTAAGTCCATTAACTCTTGCTTCTGCATTTATTCTGGCAATCCAGAGCTTTCTGAAATCTCTTTTCTTTGCTTTTCTATCCCTGTAAGCGTAAACCAGTGATTTCATAACCGCCTGGTTGGCTATTCTAAAGAGTTTGCTTTTACCTCCGAAATAACCTTTAGCAAGTTTAAGTATTTTTTTATGTCTTGCACGGGTTCTAACCGCACCTTTTACTCTTGACATGTTCTGAATCCTCCTTTAATAAGCTTATGCGTATGGAATTAGTTTTTTAACAGTTGCTTCATTTGCCGGTGAAACATAGGCTGTTAATCTATGATGTTTTCTTGCCTTTCTATCCTTAGACACAAGCCTGTGGTTTCTCCATGAATGTCCCATCTTAATCTTGCCGCTTGCAGTCTTTTTGAACCTTTTTTTGGATGCACTATGTGTTTTCAACTTTGGCATTTTTTTCTCCTCCTAAACTATATCTAAAATATAAGCTATCAAATATAAAAAATGAAAATCCAAATCCTATCTATGAAATCAGTTTAGCATTTGTTTTTCATCAGCTCACGTTGTAATCGAGTCAGTCCTATTGCTTAGGATTAATAATCATAACCATGCTCTTTCCTTCGAGTTTTGGTTTCTTTTCTACTACACCGACTTCCTTTACACCTTCAGCGAACTTTTCCAAAACTTCTTCGCCTAGCTTTGTGTAGTTCATTTCCCTGCCTCTGAATTTTACGCTTACCTTTACCTTATCCCCATCTTTAAGGAATTTATATGCATTCTTTAGTTTGAAACCGAAGTCATGTTCTTCTATACTTGGAGAAATTCTTACTTCCTTGATGCTTATGATCTTCTGGTTTTTCCTTGCTTCTTTTTCTTTCTTTGCAAGCTCAAACATATACTTACCGTAATCCATGATTCTGCACACAGGCGGGTTGGCCTGAGGAGCTATCTTTACCAAATCAAGATTTTTTGAATTAGCAAGCTTCTGCGCTTCCTTTGATGGCATAACTCCCAGCATAGAGCCATCTGCATCAATTAATCGAATTTCCTTATCCCTAATTTCCTCATTGATCATTAATTCATTTTTACTGCTAATAATAGAACACCTCCGGCTCAATAAAAATTATAAACAAAAAAGTGGATTATAGAAATAATCCACTAATAACCGTAACAAGCTTATACTTATAAAGCATTTGCCTATATGTAACAATTATTGACCTCGACAAACACATTCGCCGGGTGAGAAGCGGATCACTTCTGCTTTATTTTCGCTACTAAATGATAGCACATTAACAACTCATTGTCAAATGTTTTTTGTTACCTTCTGTCGACATATTATAGCTCTCTTACTGCGGAAATTATAATATCTTTGTTCCCATTTTCCTTCCGCCGACCAGGTGAAAATGAATATGGAATACAGTCTGACCAGCATCAGACCCGCAGTTGTTTATCAACCTGTACCCACTTTGAGCAATTCCCAGCTTTTCGGCTATTTTAGGAGCCGCCAGATGTATATCGGCAATGTAACTCACGTTATCCTTATTTAGTTCATTAGCACTGCTTATATGTATCTTGGGGATTATCAATACATGCACCGGTGTTTCCGGTTGAATATCATTGAAAGCAATTATCCTGTCATCTTCGTACACAATAGTTGAAGGAATTTCCTTTTTTATAATTTTGCAGAATATACAATTATCCATGACTTATACCTCCTAAGCACAGAATTATCTTAATTGACTCTCTATCACTCTGATTGCAGTATTAAGTGCCTCGTCTATCTTTGACAAGTCTTTTCCTCCGGCCTGTGCCATTTCAGGGCGTCCGCCACCTCCGCCACCTGCAACCTTTGCAATTTCCCTAATAATATTTCCTGAATGGGCTCCTTTTTCAACCGCATCTTTAGTAGCAGTGACAACAAAGTTCACCTTGTCACCATAGCCAGTTGCAAGTACTATCACACCTGTGCCAAGTTTGTTTTTCAACATGTCGCCAGTGTTCCTTAAAGCTTCCATATCAAGCTGGTCAAACCGTGCTGTTACTACCTTTATGCCTTTTACTTCGGAAGCTTTTGCCAATACGTCTTCTAGAGAACCGCTGACAAGTTTATTTCTTAACTTTTCAATTTCCTTTTCTGCGCTCTTGATTTCTGCGTTCAGTACATCAATTTTCTTTATACTCTCCTGTGGATTGGATTTCAATGCTGCAGCTATATCGTTGAGCATTTTTTCCTTCTCATTCAGGTATTCGATAGCAGAAGACCCTGTCAGAGCTTCAATCCTTCTTACTCCAGCAGCTACTCCGCTTTCACCTAAAATCTTTATCAAGCCGGCTTGTGCAGTTGAACTCAAATGAGTACCTCCACATAATTCAAGGCTGTAATCACCCATTTTCACAAGTCTTACAACATCACCGTATTTTTCACCAAACAGAGCAGTTGCCCCCAGTTTTCTTGCTTCATCGATAGCCATTTCCTTAACTTCTACCGTGATATTATCCATAATTTTGTCATTTATTTCATGCTCAATTTTCTTTAAATCATCGGCAGATATAGAAGAAAAATGCGTAAAGTCAAATCTCAACCTATCCGGTTCTACTAAGGAACCTGCCTGAGTTACATGGTCGCCCAGCACGTTTCTGAGTGCCTTTTGCAACAAATGTGTTGCAGTATGATTACGTGCTATGGCCATTCTTCTCTTCACATCTATTTTTGCTTTAACCGTACTGCCTTTTTCTATAAGTCCTTTTTCAACTACGCCCGTGTGAAGGAATTTGCCATCAGGAGTCTTTTTGCAATCAATTACTCTTATTACACCTTCTTTACTCTCAATATATCCGGTATCGCCTACCTGTCCGCCACTTTCACCATAGAAAGCGGTCCTGTCCAGAATAACAATAACTTCATCTCCTTCTTGCACGTTTTCAACCAGTTCATCCGATTTTATGATAGCAGATATACCTGCCTCACATTCGTAACTTCCATAACCTACAAATTCTGTCTTAATATCTTTATCGATTTTCGATAATACGCTTTCTCCCCAAGCAGCATTCCCTTTGTTTTTAAGTGCTTCTCTTGCAGCTTCTCTCTGCTTCTGCATTTCATTTCTGAATCCTGTCTCATCTATATTAAGTCCGTTTTCTTCAGCAATTTCCCTTGTCAGGTCCAAAGGAAACCCATAAGTATCATGAAGTTTGAATACCATATTTCCAGGCATAGTGTTTTCATCTTTTGCCTTAGTGTCTCTGATAAAGTCATTAAGAATATTAAGTCCCTGGTCGACAGTAACTTCAAATCTTTCCTCTTCGATTTTTATTACCTTCTGGATATATTCTGCTTTTTCAGCCAGCTCTGGATAAGCTTCCTTGGATTCATTTATAACTACCATAGCTACATCAAAGAGGAAAGGTTTTTTTATGCCTAAAAGCTTACCATGTCTTGCCGCTCTTCTCAAAAGCCTCCTAAGAACATATCCTCTACCCTCGTTAGAAGGGATTACACCGTCAGAAACCATCATAGTAGTACTTCTAATGTGATCTGTAATAACACGGATTGAAACATCAGTCTTCTCGGACTTCTTATACTCCACTCCTGCCACTTTACATATATAGCTGAGAATATTTGTAACAGTATCAACTTCAAAAAGATTATCTACACCCTGACAAATGCATGCAAGTCTTTCAAGTCCCATACCTGTATCTATATTAGGATTTGCAAGTCGTGTGTAGTTTCCTTCCTCATCCTTGTTAAACTGAGTGAAAACATTATTCCAGAACTCAACATATCTGTCACAATCACAGCCTATTTTACAATCAGGAGCCCCACAGCCCTTTTCAGGACCTCTGTCATAATATATTTCTGAACACGGCCCACAAGGTCCTGTACCATGTTCCCAGAAATTATCTTTTTTACCCATCCTTACTATTTTATCGGCCGGAATACCTACATTCTTATTCCATATTTCAAAAGCTTCATCATCATCTTCATATATAGTGACCCAAAGGTTTTCCACCGGCATTTTCAAGTCCTCTGTTACAAATTCCCATGCCCAGGGAATGGCTTGCTCCTTGAAGTAATCCCCAAAGGAAAAATTACCGAGCATTTCAAAAAATGTCCCATGCCTTGCCGTTTTGCCGACATTTTCTATATCGGGTGTTCTTATGCACTTTTGGCATGTAGTAACCCTGCGTCTTGGAGGCTCTTGTTCTCCTGTAAAATACGGTTTGAGCGGGGCCATGCCTGAATTTATCAATAAAAGGCTTGGGTCATTTTGCGGAACAAGTGGAAAACTTGGAAGCCTTAAATGTCCTTTACTTTCAAAAAATCTCAGATAACGTTCCCTTAGCTCATTTAAACCTAGCTTCTCCATTTTATTTATCTCTCCTTAGTTTGTTTGCTTTGAATTTATACATATAAAAACTCCCGTCTCCAAAAACAGGGACGAGAGTATATCACGCGGTACCACCCTTATTCCCTGGTAAACAGGGCTCTTAATGCTTTAACGCTGCAAACGTCGATACAACTCGAAACTCAAGGATTGCTTCATCCCATACAGCCCCTGAAGACTTTCACCTGCCGTCTCCTCTCTGAAGGTCGCCATATCGACTACTTTTTCCTCTCATTGTCTTTAGTCTATTTTAGAAATGAAAATTGCTCTATGTAAGTTTCTGCCTGTTTAGTCACAGACAAATAACCAAAAAACCTTATGTTGCTAGAAAATAACCCTGTATAGGATTTCCTAGATATAAATTATATAAAAGTAAACTGGCAGTGTCAAGGATTATTAATATACATATACACATCTACACATCATCAAAATCATATTTTTTTCGGATACTTCTGATGATCTATATTTTATCAGACTATTGCATCGACTGATCTTTTTAGTATAACCCTGAGTATTGCCAGCACAGGTACCGATACAAGCATGCCTAATATTCCAAAAAACTCACCGCCTATCAGTACCGCCAGAATTGTCCCTACAGGATGGAGTCCCAGCCTTCCTTCGATGATTTTGGGAGATATGAAAGCATTATCGACCTGTTGAATGATTACAAAAACGATAACAGTCCATACCGCTTTCATAGGAAAATCTATAAGCGCAACAGCTACTGCAGGAATTGCACCGATTACCGGTCCAAAATAGGGTATTATATTTGCTATTCCCCCTATCAAGCCTAAAACCAGGGGGTATTTAACTCTTACGATAGAGAGTCCTATCATCTCCAATGTTCCTATAATTACAGCTGTCATTAACTGGCCCTGTATGAAATTTGACAATATCAGGTTAATATCCCTTCCGGCATTTGTAAGGCCATTCCTCCATCTCCTGGGTGTAAGCGATAATACTGAAGACCTGAAAAATTCTGCATCTTTAATAAAGTAATATGCAATTATCATAGCCAGTACCAGATCAAGAAAAAATGAAAGTGCTTCTATAAAAGAATATAACGACTGTTTTAGAGTCACAGCTATATAGTTCTGAGCTATAGCTGTACTGTTTCGTACCTGATCGAATATTGCACTTTTTACATCTTCCGGCCAATCACTTGATTGGATTACCAGAACAAATCTGTTGAACATACTCTGATACCTGGCGGTTATTTCCGGCAAAGTGGTCATCAATTCCTTAGTGTTGTTTATAAACTCAGGAACAATAAAAATTATGACCGTAATAAGTGTAAGGCTGAAAAGGAGATAAATTATCAATATGGCTAAGGATCTTCGTATTTTCTTTCTCTCAAGCCTCTTAACAACAGGATTTAGCAGATACGCAATTATTACAGCTAAAAAAAATGGGGCAAAAATCTTCCCCAATTTAAGCCTGTAGTGATAAAAAAACAAACTGATTATCAATATTACTATAAAAGCAATTATGTAAAAAACAATCTTTCTTTTATTTGTCATAAGCTTTCCTATTAGTGGCTTAATCTATATCTTATGATAAAAAGACTGGATTTTTTTCCAGTCTTTTGAGGATTTGAGATAATGAAAAACCAGCCTTAACGGCTTGTTTTTCATAGATTATACATAAATACTAAAATTTATCTGAATAAATCAACAACATCACCAATGATATTACCGGATTTCCTTAAAATATTTTTCCCATTACGCATCATTTTTCTTCTACCCCTGCTCTTCATCATATCCGGGTTCACCATCATGCTTACAGACGCCCCTATAATACTTCCGATAATCATACCTCTTGTAAAGCCGCTTCTCATCATATCACTTCCTTTCATACATAAAAACAATCTATAAATATAATTTAAACAAAACATCTGGCTTTTATCCGTAATTTAATAAATATCAATGAATTACCATCTTTTTCACTTTTCCAAATAATTCTTTAGCCCTCCACCGGTTCCGGTCATTTCCTCCGCCGCTTCCCTATCGACAATTATATTCTCTTCTCCAAATTCCACCTTGCCAAATAAAGGAAGAATATTACGACCAAGAACGATATCCTGTAGAAGGCCATCAGAAACTTCTATACCCTCTACTAAACCGGTTTTATGATCAAACAGAACATCTTTGACTATACCAAGATCTCTTCCCGTCCTTGTATAAACTTTCAATCCCCTGATTTCACCCTTATCCTTTAGCACTCCCGTACCTTCAAGCTTTTTCATGTTTTTGATGCAATCCGCTTCACCTACTACAACAGCATCCCTGCCCATATTTAAAACATCACTCATTAATACAATTTTTTTTCTTATTTCATACCCCTTGCTTTCCAGCAAAAAACCTTTGACTTCACGGGTTTTGGGACAGAATACGACATCTTTTACAATTCCCAACCTCTTGCCGTTTTCTATACAGATTACCGGTAAACCAATAGCCTCACTATATCTTTCCAAAGCAATCGCTCCATTACTCTGATTTACTATTTTTATTATTACATTTACTTATGAAAAAAATTCATGCTAAAGAATTTGACTAAAATTGCATATTTAGATAAAATTAAAAAGCGCAGTTTACTGCGTGATGTAAATATACGGATAAAAGCAGCAAATGCCATAAAGCTGCTAAAAGCTTTTTTCTTATATCTGTATCAATACTTCAATTTTACGCATATTTGCGTTTCTTTGTGAGGTGTCAAATGAATAGTGAAATAAAATACAATAAACATAACAAAATAGGTGTACTAGCCCCGGATATACTTATGCCGAATAAAGAAGTTGACCTGGAAAAATGGTCGGTAGTGGCATGTGACCAGTATACCTCACAACCAGAATATTGGGGAAAAGTAAGTAGTTTTGTTGGTGATAGCCCATCTACTCTTAATCTGATATTTCCGGAAGTGTATCTTGAAGAAGATAATACAGGCGAAAGAATCAAAAATATCAATAATTCTATGAAAAAGTATATTGATGATGGTATTGTGATAGCTCATCCTTCATGCTTCATACTGATCGATAGAAAAACCAGTCACACAGAGTCAAGAAAAGGTCTTATAATGGCGGTAGACCTTGAGGAATACGATTATAACAAAGGCTCCCAGACCCTTATAAGGGCTACAGAGGGAACGGTAATAGAAAGGCTTCCTCCAAGGATAAGAGTAAGGCAAAACGCTTCCATGGAACTTCCTCATGTCATGCTACTGATTGATGATCCGGAGCGCACGGTTATTGAGCCTTTGATGCAAAAAATTTCAGGATATGAAAAGCTTTATGACTTTGTACTTATGATGGACAGCGGGTATTTAAAAGGATATAAGATAGATGATCCACAGACAGTTTCGTCTATAATTAAGGCACTAGAAAATCTGGCTGACCGCGAAGTATTCAATCGGAAGTACGGTGTTGATAACGAAAAGGGTGTACTGCTGTTTGCAGTAGGAGACGGGAACCACTCACTTGCAACCGCTAAGGCATGTTGGGAAAACATCAAAAAAACTTTGAAAAGTGAAGACATTGAAAATCACCCTGCCAGGTATGCTTTAGTTGAATTGGTAAACGTGCATGATGATGGACTTGTATTTGAACCCATACACAGAGTGGTATTCAATGTGAATTTCGAAAACGTACTCAACGGCCTGGTTGATTTTCTTTGCGATTGCAACGCATCATACAGGATGTATGAGACAAAAGAACAGATGCAGAAGGATGCTGGAGATTTGTCCAAAAATAAAAAAGCTCATATACTTCCCTTTATTACAAACAAAGGTTATGGTCTTGTTGTAGTGGACAATCCTAAATGCAACCTGGAAGTAGGTACATTACAGGCTTTTCTGGACGAACTTGTCAAAAATGATAGTACCGTAAAAATAGACTATATCCACGGTGATGATGTAGTTTATTCCTTAGGCTCAAAGAAAGGTAATATAGGGTTTTACCTGCCTTCAATGAACAAAAATGATTTGTTCAAAACCGTTATACTGGATGGGGTACTTCCAAGGAAAACCTTTTCCATGGGCGAAGCAGATGAAAAAAGGTTCTACCTTGAATGCAGGAAAATCAGCTTATAATAAAATTAATAGAAATGCAATGCACCCCAAATGTCATAAACTCTAATAAATAGAATGACAAATGGGGTGCTTTTTGTACTGTATTTACTGAGAAGAGGTTTTTCCAGTAACTTTGAGTGAATTCATTATCTTTTTGGCTATAGGCCTCCACTCTTCCATTCTTCTTTCTGTGCACTCAAAACTGCATATCAGAAGCCTTCCATCCACTTCGGTAAAAAACATTAAAGCATAAATATTTGTATATTCGGAAGGAGTCATACATTCAAGTACCCCCACATCCTTGCCGTTAATGCTGACAATCTTATCATCATACCAGACGGTAGAAGGGTGTAAAGCGTCAAAAACTGCTTTAGAGCTGTTTTTATATGCCTCCAGTTTTTCGCTGGGAACTGTCTCCTGTGTATAGTTCACTAAAATATTCACCGAAAAGTCATTATTCGTGAGTATAAAATCCGGTTTATCTTCAAACTTGTACTTTAGTTCAACTAATTTTTCCGGCATTTCCGTAAATAATTCCGGGATAAGAATTTCCGCCATATCGTCTGCAATAGGTATTTTTATTAAGTCAACTACTTTTTCTGTCTCTGGCGATACTTGTTCCTCCTTATACTTGTTGATCTTTGTATCAGTCTTGGTTTTTCCCCCTTGTATATTTCCAACATTATATTTAAAGTCAGCAGAGTCCGGCATTACAGTATAAACCTTAAAACTGACCTTCCCGCTGCACTCTTCACCCATCCTCGTCATTTCCAGTGTATCTGTAATTACCATTCCCTTGTGCTGTTCGTAATACTTCATAAAACTCATGTAGTCGCTGTATTTACCGGAAAAATCGAAAGTGATAGTCAACGAAGCTAGTTTGTCCTCTTTTTGTGAACTGCCGTCAGATAATTGCTGCTCACTGGCCTGTGATACGTTATTGGGGTCAATTCCAGATATCTGTGCTGTGCTATTCGAACCTTCCAGAATATTTGATGCAGCTTGTGTGCCAGCATCTGATTTTACTGCCCCTTTTACTGATGAGGCATCTCCCGAAAAGGAAATATTCTCTATGCCAAGATTATTCTTTTCGGCTATTGAATCCAGCTCCGAAATAATATCGGGCACTCTTACAGGTTGGGAAAGCTTTCCCCTTTTTTGAGCCATCTCACTTGCAATAGTATTTATTTCAGCTTTTATCTTTTCTATACGCTGCTTGCTGCCATTTGCCTGCTGAAGAAGGATCGTCTTTTGGCTGTATTCATCCTTCAACCGGTTAATTTTTGCACTTTCAGGTTTGTAGACAAACCAAAAGTATAAAAACCCAAATGCTACTACACTCAGCAGTACAAGAAGAATTTTCTCCCTGTTTGTCAGTTTCATTTTTTTGCCTCACTGTTTTTATTATTTACTTCCTTCTTTAGCTGAATAGTGACAGTTACACTAAATGGACTGATCTTACCTGTTATCCGGGATATGTTTATGTTTTCATACAGATTATCATCATGCAGCTTTTTAAGCAGTAACGACAAATCAGCCCTGTTTTCCCCTGAAAACCCGAACTCTATCTCACCACCTGACCCGGCAGCATATTTGATACTTGTAGCAGTTATTGTAGCGGGCATGATACCGGACACTCTTTCTATAAGTTCTGTAACTTTTGTCTTATCAGAGGGAACTCCTGAAAGCATTTTCTCAAGCTCTTTACTTTCTTTGATCTTTTGTGCCAAACTGTTTTCAGCATCACTTAGGGCTTTTAAAGCACTATTGTCAATGGTTGCGGAAATATCTGCAACCCGTTTTTCCATATCCATTCTTTGAAGTCTTATATTCAGCAGCCCATAACCTATAGCAGTAATCAGAAGCACAACTGCAAATACCTTGAATGCAGTATGGATTATTCTCTGTTTTCTATATAATATTTTATCTGGTAGAAGGTTAATATCATTTATCATTTATTCACCTCTGCACGCAGCACCTGCTATATTGGTAAACAGCGGGTATCGGTCAGATACAATACTCCCCTGGGATCCGTAACCTATAGTTTTATTATTTGAAAATTTCACAGTATCCTCTGCTGATACAGCCCTGCATGGAATATTGAAAGCCTCTTGAATATATATATCCAGCCCTTTCATTCCCGCCGTCCCACCTGTAAGTAAAATTGTGTCAACTGCTTTACCCCCGCTTTTAGACATAAAATTTTGAAAGTGTTTATACAAATCGGCAAGAATAAGGTCAATCTGGCTGTTTATTATAGACCCCACAGCTCTTGACATATCATCAGCAGTCTTGTTTTTCAGAAACTCCAATCCATATCTGATTTTATATTCTTCAGCTTCATCCCTCTCCAAATTCAAGCCTGTGGATATCATTATGTCAATTTTCTGTGAACTATGGTTCATTACCTGTTGATATACAGGTATCCCAGTATAAAAAATAACCATTTTAGCTGATATTGCTCCAAAATCAATCAATGCTATAGCCTTCTCGCTTTCTGTTCTATTGCCCGCAATACAGCGTTTCATATATTTGATCATTCCATTTATGGTAGTATCAATCGCTATAGGTTTTACCCCGGCAGCTTTCAGTGATTCGCAAAAATCCATAAGCAATTCATTTTTGATAGAGGACATCAGAATATAGTTTGTATTCCTTGGATTTTGCTTACTCGCAAGCAAAACCTTGTATCTGATAGTATACTCATTTATATCATACGGAAGGAACTCAGATGCATCCAGTTTTACCATCTGTTCAAGCTCCTTGGGTTTAGCAGCGGGAAGCTCTCTGTCACGGGTTACTACTAAAGAATCATTTATGATTACTACGGCTTTCTTCAATTTATACTTTCCTTTTGGTAAAACGTCTTTTAATAGAGATAAATTCATCCTTTTCTGCAATCCTTCCGTTCTGCACAAGAAATCTCGGTGTCTTAGCAACAACTGGCTCACTGATAGTTATAGATTTCTTATCAATGACTATGTCGGCAATTTTTATGTTATAAGATCCAATATCTATCCCAAGATACCTCTGTACCAATTACATATCCCCCTATAAACCTTCATAATTTCATTTGTTTCCGTAGTATAAACAATAGTCCTTAAGACTATAGGTATTGCTTTGTCCCAAAGCGATACCTGTAGGATCGCCTGATGTAATCTTATTATCAAAATAAGCAGTTCTTAAGTTGTTTAGCAGTACCTCCCGATTCATTTCGTATGTCTGGTTTCCCGAAGACCCTTTTACTGTTAAATGGGTAATAGCACTTCCTGACAAATTATAGACATAAAAGGTTATATCACTTATCATATCGACATCAAACTGGATTGAAGCCGAAGAAGTGTTGAAAGCAGTGAATTTGTTTCCGTTTACTTCAAAACCCCTTTGATATGTAACTGCGTCAGGTGGAGGTAATGTATTCAAAGTCACACCGAACTGGGTACAGTTTCTGATATTCTCAGTAAGATAATCAGCTGTATTCCTCACATTTCTCTGAATTTTTGCTTTGTTTTCTCCTTCATCAAAGGTTTTTGTCCCAAAAATATATAAAGAAACCGAAGCAGTTATAATCATAGCAATTAAAGTAACTGTGATAATAAGTTCAACCATTGTCAAACCTTTTTGGGAAAATATGCGAACGATGTTAAGCTCCCCCTTTCTTGAAAGCAGATAGGGAGATATACTCCGAGTTTGCTTTATAGAAATAAACGACAGTAACTTTTACACCGTTCAGGTTATTACTCAAGCCTTGTATTGGAGGGCTCACTGTTGTACTAACATTTTCTACGCTGAATTTAAAATCAGTTCCTGCGGTATATATGAAAGCCCCGGTATTATCAAATTCTGCACCAAGCATTAATCTTATTTCATTGACTTTCGCAGTTCTTCGCATTGCATCAGCGCTATTTACGGCATCTTCAATATTGCTGATTGTATATATCAAATCAATTTTTCCTTGCAGAACGGACATGGCCTTATTCTTATCACCCATAGAAAATATATGTGTATGGCTGACACTGAAAGCAGGAAAAATTCCCACAACAATGATACCGAGTATAGTCACAGCAGCAACTACCTCTACCAGTGAAACACCCTTATTATTTTGACGGAGCTTATTCTTTAGATGCTCTTTGATTTTCATAAGCATTAAGCCTCTGTTTTCCTATTTGAATACGCCTCCAGAACCTTCCGATGTTGTTATTGTGTAATGAAGGCTGTTAAAATCCACTTTACTTATATCACTTATCGGAATAAGCTGCTTTGGTTTCGGATCAAGTAAATCCGTCCCATCTTGAAAATAGTAATAGCCCGGACTGGTACCGGTTCCTTGAACTGTAGAACCGATGTATACTACTCCATATTGGGGACCATTCACTATCCCGCCTATATCCCGCCCTTTGATCTCGCTTTTATTTATATGGAGAATCAGCTCGGTGTTGTTTACATTTCCCGGACCCAGTGTTATCGGACCTGAAAAGTATATAAAATCGGCTATGAGAATTAGGGTTTTCTTTATTTCAATCCCTGTACCCTCAGTAAAATAGGCCGCAGGAGCTTTAAAGGTTATAGTATAGCCCTCCTGCTTGAACAATCCTGATGGGTGGTTCAATATTATCGGTAATGTTAATGCTGTATTATCTGCAATGAGCCGACCGGTGTCAGAATCAAACCAGGTAACGCCATCGGAAGAGGCCGATCCTCCATCATATGCGCTTCCCGGTCCAACGGGCGGAACACCTGGGCTTATAGCTCCCCCTGAAGTGGTCGGGGGAATGTATTTTATAAATTTCCTTGTTCCATTTACATTTCCGGTGGAGTCAATATTTGTAACGCCGCCCACCTTATGATAATACACAACATATGCACTGTTATCCGCAGCAGTATTGGCTCCGGAAATATAATCGCCGCTTACTATATTGGTGACGTTATTCAAATCACCGTATAAGTAAAAGGATACAGCAGGAGGTGTGGTTTGCAGCAACTTCAGAGTGATATCCAACCCCGACCTCGCATTGAAATACGCCTGAGTTTCCCGGTTATAGCCTTCGCCCAGAAAAACTTCTGCCGTACTTACTGAAATAAAAGCGGTTATTAATATTGAGAATACTACCAGTACCAGTAACACTTGAACCAATGCCGCCCCTTTTTTATTAAGCAGATTCATACATACTCCCACCTGTCAAAATACAAAAATAAATGCAATCAGCAATTATACTTATTTCTGCACTCTGAAAAATCAACCAAACAACACCCGAAAACGGGTGTTGTTTGGGAATCAAAGACTTTAATTGATTAAAGACCATGGTGCATTTATCGCCGCTGAAGTTGTGTTAACCTTATGTGTTGTTGTATTATAGATAAAGCTACCGCCGCCTGTTGGTGTTGGTATAGTTCCAGCTGTACCAATATTGGTAAATCTCTTGATTGCAGTACCGGCTTCTGTTCCATTTGTCGGGTAAGTCCCTCCGCCGCCGGCTGGTGTAGCAGTAGCAGGTGTAGCAACATACTTTTCTATAGCAGACTCAAACAATGCTATATTTGCACTATTTGAACTTGTATTGGCTCTTCCTACAAGATCTGCTGCCACAGGTATAGCTATAGCTGCCAGTATTGCAAGCACTGTGACAATAACTATAAGCTCAACTACAGTAAATCCTTTCTGGTTTTTTTTCATTCTTTTCATAGCATTTCCTCCTTAATTTATCTGGTTTGATTTTGTATATCCAAAAGCCTAACAGCTTGGATTTCATTCTTATATATAACTTTACTTTCCGATCATCCCATACATCTGAAACATGGGCTGTATAATCGAAATTACTACAAGGCCGACACCTATTGCCATAATGAGCGTCACCGCAGGCTCCGCCAATGCCGATGCCCTTTGTAGTTGCGCCTCTGATTCCTCTTCATATATATCGGCAACATTTGAAAGTACATCTCCCAAAGTTCCCGATTCCTCTCCTATTCTTATAGTCGAAACCACCAGCGGAGTGAACATAGTGAATTTTCCAACGGCTTGCGATATAGACAATCCTGACTGTACATCCTGTATTATTTCATCAAAGCTTGCTTTGATATATGAGTTGGATATTACGTTTCTGACTGTCTCCAGCGAGGGTATCACCCCTACTCCCCCCTCAATCAAGGATGAAAATGTCCTGCAGAATCTTGCCATTAGAATGATATTCTGCAATCTGCCTATAACCGGTACACCAAGCTTTATCCTATCAAGTTTTTTTTTCATCACAGGTTCTTTCAAAAGCAGTACTACCGCTATAACGGCTATAACTACTGAGCCTATGGCAAAATACCAATAAACAGTCATAAAATCTGATATACTAATCAGTGCTCTTGTCAGCGGCGGTAGCTTGACACCCATCTGCTCAAACATAGCTGTAAACTTTGGCAATACAAGCAGAGTAAGAAGCATCGTAGCCATGATTGTCACTGTCAGAAGTACTATTGGATAAATCATTGCACTCTTGACTTTTGAAACAAGCTTTATTTCTCTCTCCAGATTTACTGCCACCCTTTTAAAGGCTATGTCTAATCTTCCGTTTGCCTCACCTACCTCAACCATACTGATGAGAATCTGTGGAAACACTTTATGTCTTGACATTGCTGTTGAAAGAGTGTGCCCCTTCATTATGTCTGCGTTTATTTCGTCAAGGATCCCCTTAAAGGTCGGATTTCTCTCCTGCTTTATCAGCACCTCCATAATCACCACCAAAGGCATACCCGAGTGGAGCATGGAAGAGAATTGCCTTGTAAATATTGCAATATGCTTTTTCTTTACCTTTTGCCTGAATATATCCCTGCTGGCTGCAACTGCTTTTTCTGCTTTTTCTTTTTTCTCATCAATTTTTATAGGAAAGAGAGACTTCATTTTCAGTTCTGTTATCGCATGCTGCATTGAGTCACTCGATAATTGTCCTTTTAACTGTTTTCCCTGGCTGTCCCTTGCTATATACGAGTAAACGGGCATACCGACCTCCTAAAGCATTCCGGTAAATCTCTGCAGGTTGTCCCTGTCAACACAATAGTTTAAAGCATCCTGTTTGGATATTTTCTGCTGTCTGTACAAATCTGCAATAGACTTATCCAATAATTGCATCCCTAAGGCTCCGCCTGTCTGTATTGTCATATTGATACTGGCAGTTTTTCCTTCCCTTATGAGGTTTGCGACAGCAGGAGTCACTGACATGAATTCGTATGCTGCCACTCTGCCGTTACCATTGATTTCCGGTATAAGCCTCTGGGAAAGTACTGCCTTCAGCGCCATTGATACCTGAACCCGCACCTGCTGCTGCTGATGTGGAGGAAAGACATCTATAAGCCTGTCCACTGTTTTGGCAGCTCCCAGTGTATGTAAGGTGGATAATACAAGATGCCCCGTTTCTGCAGCTGTTATTGCTATGCTTATTGTTTCAAGGTCTCTCATTTCTCCAATAAATATGATGTCCGGATCTTCCCTTAAGGCTGCTCTCAGAGCACTCTGGTAAGACATACTGTCATGCCCAATCTCTCTTTGATTCACAGTACACTTATTGTGCCTGTGCAAGTATTCTATCGGATCCTCCAGAGTTAGTATATGGGCTTCCCGCGTATTATTTATCTCATTTATCATAGAAGCTATGGTAGTAGATTTTCCACTCCCTGTAGGGCCTGTGACCAGTATAAGACCTTCACGCAGAGTACAAAGATTCCTTACAGAGGCTGGAAGGCTCAAATCATCCATTGAAGGAATATTTGATGCCAGCACTCTTAGTGCTACAGCAGCAGAACCTCTCTGACGGTAAACATTAACCCTGAACCGCCCTATACTAGGTACCGATATGGAACAATCAACTTCACCAAGTTTTTTGAAGGTGTCAAACTGATCATCTTCCAGACACGCCCTTGCGTACTGCAGAGTCTCGTCTCCGGTCAGTCTTTCTTCATTTAGAGGTTTCAGATCACCGTTTATTCTTAAAACCGGGGCTCTTCCTACAGTTATATGAATATCGGAAGCCTTTTTTTCTATTGCTGCTTTCAGTAATTCATTTAATTCTATATACATACGTCACTCCTGAACATAAGCAACTTTTATCATTTCTTCATATGTGGTCATTCCTTCAAGTACCAGCTTCTTGCAGTTTTCACGTAGGGTAATCATGCCACTTCTGGCAGCAATATCTTTAAGTATATCTGCACTTTCTTCCTTGTATATTGCCTGTCTGTGCTCCGCCCCTATTTTCATAACCTCATGTACCGCAACTCTGCCCTTATAGCCTGTTCCCTTGCACACTTCACAACCTCTCCCTTTATAAAACACCGGTTTTTCTTTATAAAGAGGACCGAATTGCTCCATCTCGTTATCGGTTGGGATATAGCTTTCTTTACAATTAGTACAGATTCTTCTCACCAGTCTTTGCGCTACCACTCCAACTACAGAAGTGGAAACCAGGAAAGGTTGTATACCCATATCAATCAAACGTGCAACAGAGCTGGCTGCATCGTTAGTATGCAGCGTACTTAACACAAGATGCCCTGTAATAGCCGCTCTCACAGCAATCTCAGCTGTTTCGGCATCCCTTATTTCACCTATGAGTACAATATCAGGGTCTTGTCTTAATATGGAACGCAGCGCACTGGCAAAGCTCAAGCCCGCTTTAGGATTTACCGGAACCTGTGTTATTCCTTCTATAGTACTTTCTACAGGATCTTCCACCGTTACGATGTTGACATTTGCCTTGTTAAGTTCCTTTATAGCCGTATAAAGTGTTGTGGTCTTGCCGCTTCCGGTAGGTCCTGTAACAAGAATGATACCATGAGGATTTTTAAGTATGGAATCAAATGCTGCAAGGTTTTCAGGTAAAAATCCCAGCCTTTCTTTGGGGTAGTCGAAGGTTTCCTTGCTTATTACCCTTATAACAACCTTTTCACCAAAGATAGCAGGCAATACGGAAATTCTCAGATCAACTTCCCTGTTTGCCATCTTATATGTTATTCTTCCATCTTGCGGAAGCCTTTTTTCCGCAATATTCAGCCCCGCCATTACCTTTATTCTCGATACAATAGATGGCAATATTTCTATATCTGACTGCATCATATCCTGAAGTTGTCCGTCTATGCGGAACCGGATCCTGACATTCCTGTTTTGCGGTTCTATATGTATGTCACTTGCATCACTCTGGCATGCTTGTTCTATTAGAATGTTTATAAGCTTAACTGCCGGTGACTCACTGACATCATTTGCGGTATCACTCTCCATAGTTACTGCGGTTTGATTTTTGGCCAGCAGGTTATTCGCCCTGCTGAACTCTTCAACTACCTCCATAGCCTTCTGTGAATTAAAATGTCTGGCAATGAGGCTGTTTATCTGTTCCCCGTCAGCCATTACAGGCTGTACCTCAAACCCTGTATAAATCCTTACATCATCAAAAGATATGGCATTAAGAGGATCACTGGCTGCTACTGTAAGAATGTTGTTTTCAAATTTAATAGGTACTATTTCGTACTTCCTTGCCATATTTTCCGGAATCATACGTACTATTTTAGGTTCAACGTGATAAATCGCAAGATTGACATAAGGTATCCCTAACTGAAATTCCAATACCTCAATCATACTCTTTTTGGTAACATAGCCTTTATCTGTAAGAATCTCACCAAGCTTTTTACCAGTACCTTTTTGTATAGAAAGTACTTCCTTGAGTTGTTCATCAGATATCAGGCCTACTTCTACAAGTATATCGCCTAACCGCTTTTTAGAAAAATTTTTCAATACGCTCACCCTATATTAATTAGTCCTATAGTCTCACAGGATAGGTCTAAAGTACTATTTGAATAGTTATTCGACATGAATTTAGAAATTCCTGCCATCAAAAGATATTTTTTTACACATATATATTTAACCATATATCAAGTTAACAAAACAAGACAAAAATAGTCCCATAAAGAGACTATTTTTGTTCACATATTATCAAATTATTTCTCCAGTTCAACTATCCGACACTGCAGGCTAACTTACATCACAAGTTTAGAATTTCAGCAAAGATGCCTTTAAAACTCCGTCTATATTCTTTATTACCTGTAATACATCATTGCTGACTTCAGCGTCAACACTTACAAAAGAAACAGCTTTTTCGCCCTTTCTGTTTCTACTCCACTGCATGGCTGCTATATTGATATCGCTTGCACCCAAAATAGTACCAATCTGACCGATTATTCCAGGCTTATCTATGTTCTGTATTGCAACTATATAAGGTGTAGGTTCAAAATCAAGTTTATAGCCGAAGAAATCTACTATTCTGATTTCTTCCTTAGCGAATATCGTTCCTGAAACACTCAACTGCTTTTCTTTTGTAAAGAACTTGACAGTTATAAGGTTCGTATATTTATCAAGGTGAGTACTCTTACTCTCTACCATCTCTATACCCATATTTTTAAGCATCAATTCCGCATTGACATAGTTTACTTTTTCCTTGATAACCGGATCAAGGAAGCCTTTCAATACCGATAAGGACATAACGCGTGTTTCCTGTTCTGCAAGATCTCCGCTGTATACTACCTCTATCTTCTGAACCGTTTCCTTTTCTACCTGGTAGTATATTTTGCCAAGCATTTCTGCCAAATCAAGATACGGCTTAAGTTCTTTCAAATCCTTCACTTTCATAGGGGGCATATTTACAGCTGCTACCATCTCACCCTTCAAAGCTGCACCTACGAGCTTTGCAATTTCTGTTCCTACATTGTAATTTGCTTCATCAGTAGATGCACCAAGATGCGGTGTAGCAAGTACATTATCCAGTTCAAGAAGCGGGTTTGCATAGTCCTGATCTTCCGGTTTTTTATCATAGCTTGGTTCAGGATCCAGTACATCTATTCCGGCTGCTGCAACCCATCCTTCCTTTATAGCATCATATAACGCTTTTTCATTTACCAGTCCACCCCTGGCGGCATTAACTATCCTTACGCCCTTTTTGCAAAGTTTGAGTTCCTTTTCACCTATCATACCATAGGTTTCTTTGGTTTTTGGAGTGTGCAGAGTAATTAAGTCCGACTCTCTCAAAAGCTCTTCAAGAGTGTTACACTTCTCCACACCAAACATTTTAAATTTTTCATCGGTTATATACGGATCATAAGCTATAACTCTCATGTTACTTCCTTTGAGCTTTGTAGCTACTATAGAACCTATCCTTCCAAGACCAATTACACCCGCAGTTTTACCATCCAGTTCGTTACCTATGAACAGGTTCCTTCTGAAATCTTTATTCTTAACTGCCACATGCACCTTGTGAAGATTTCTGAATATCGCATATGCAAGTGCCACTGCCAATTCCCCTGCAGCCATAATGTTGCTTTCAGGTGTATTAACAACAATAATACCCCTATTGGTACAAGCCGGCACATCAATATTGTCTATTCCGTTTCCAGCTCTACCGGCAACTTTAAGATTTTTTGCCCTGCTCAGGAGCTCCTCATTGACTCTTGTAACACTTCTGACAATTATAGCATCATAATCGCCGATTATATCAAGAAGTTCACCCTGTGAAAGTCCGTATCTGGTATCTACTTCAAAACCGCTATCTTTTAAGAAAGATATTCCCTCATCTGCAATACGTTCCGTAACAATAATTTTCATACTCATTCTCCTTAACATAAATATTTACTTTATATATTATCTATATTTTTATAATATTAAGACCTGCTATTGGTTATTTGTTTTCAAGCTCAAACTTCTTCATGAATTCTACAAGTTTCTTAACCCCTTCGACAGGCATTGCATTATATATACTGGCTCTCATACCACCAATCAGACGGTGTCCGCGCAAGGTACACAATCCGGCTTTTTCAGATTCAGTTATAAACTTCTCGTTCAATTCGTTTGTAGGCGCTGTAAATGGTATATTCATAATTGAACGGTCCTTTTTATTAACATGATTTTTAAACATTTCTGATTCATCCAGGAAATCATAAAGAACCGATGCCTTTTCATTATTAATTGCTTCAATGGCCTTTATTCCACCCATTTCCTCTATCCATTCAAAAACAAGTCCGGCAATATAGATGCTATAGCATGGTGGTGTATTATATAGGGAGCTTTCCTTTGCGTGTGTTTCATACCTCATCATAGTTGGGACATTATCAATATGTTTGCCTATCAGATCATTTTTTATAATCACTATTGTCAGCCCTGCAGGTCCAAGGTTTTTTTGTGCGCCAGCATATATTAGACTAAATTTGTTGACATCAATTTCAGTAGACATTATGTCACTGGACATATCTGCTACCAGCGGTATGTTTCCTGTCTCAGGATAATTTAAATAACGTGTACCTTCCAGTGTATTATTACTGGTTATGTGTACATAATCAATATCTTCGGATATTTTGAAATTCTCAGGTATATATGTAAAGTTTTTATCCTCAGATGATGCAATAACATTTGCAGCCCCATACATCTTCACTTCTGAGATTGCCTTTTTTGACCAGTTTCCGGTATTGATAAAATCTGCTTTTTTATGATTGCTAAGGAGATTCATTGGAACCATTGCAAACTGAGTTGACGCTCCACCTTGTAAAAAAAGTACAGAATAAGTTTCATTTACATTCATTAGTTTACGGAGAAGATTTTCTGTTTTTTCAATTATAGAAATGTATGCTTTTGATCTGTGGCTCATCTCCATAACTGACATTCCAGTACCCTTATAATCAAGCATCTCTCCGGCTGCTTTTCTTAAAACTGTTTCCGGCAGCATTGACGGACCGGCTGAAAAATTATAAACTCTGTTCATAAAAACACTCCTTTATTATTAAAACTAAAAGGTCAAATCTATATGATTTGACCTCTGAATATACAAATAAATTATACATAAAAATGCATTTTGCATTTGCATATACTCTGTCCTTTTGCCTGAGAGATTGACGGTTTTATCCGTATTGCCCCTTCGGCGCCAACAATGGTCTCTCCAGAGGTTCGTCCTGATGAAGTCTTTTATACCTGAGAGTGCAACTCCTTCGGTGTTCCCTTGTATTCAAGAGAAACTCTCCTCCATCAATCATCCGACAGTATTAAGTTAAATAATTAACTATATTATAATTTTATAGGTAAATAGTGTCAAGATATATTTTAGTCATTATTCGACTACACATAAAAAACAAACATGAGTTTACGACCAGTAGAACTTATATTCCCCATACTCCTTGTAGTATAAAACTTTAAATCTGTAAATCCTCCATTCACCACGTTCTTGATCGAAAAAGTACTCATATGTTTCAAGAGCTGTTGGCTGTGCTTTTGAATACTCTACATAGTATAGATATACTTCTACATACTTATCGGGATATTGCTTCTGAATTTCTTCAGTGATAGTCTTTATCCAATTTTCCACTTCGTGCTTACTGCCTTTGGCTTCTGCTTCCTTTACTACTTCAAACGATTCCGGCGATTGAATCAGCATCACGTTAAGCTGATTTTTATTTTCATCATCCTCAAATATGACTACTCCGTTTAAATCTAAATCGTAGTCACCCTGAGTATAATCATAATAATCATAATATACTCTCTTTGCAATGTCATCATAGTTCTTTTTGGAATATACTTCGTCAATCACTTCAGACAGTTTTTGCTCATTCATTGATGACAGCATAGGTTTCAAATCAGTAACAGGTATGGTCCTGTTTAAGCTTTGAGCATTACGCACTGCATCGCTGCCATCTATAACTGCATAATTTATGCCTATAACCTCTCCATACATATTAAGAAGCGGTCCTCCACTGTTACCGGAAGAAATAGGCGTTGAAATCTGTATATCTTTATATTTCTTTTCTCTGCTTAACAATCCATCAATACTTAAGCTACCTATATTTCCAAAGGTTACGTTAACAGGCATCCCCAACGGGTATCCGATTGCAACTACATCCTCGCCATATACCAGACTATCAGAATTACCTAATTCTAAACTAGGCACAGAAACAACATTTTCCAGTTTAAGAATTGCCAGGTCTTTATCTACGCTATACCCTAAAACACCACTTACATTATATTTCTTCCCATTTACATCCTCAACTTCTATATAAGAAGCAAGGTCAATCACATGGTAATTAGTGACAACATTTCCATCATCAGATATGTAGAATCCACTTCCTGTACCCAATTCCTTTTTGTTTTTGTTATAAGTCATTACTTTAACAACAGATTTTTTCAATTCTGCAACCTGGACTTTAGTCAGCAGTCTGAGCATATTATCAATCTCTATACTTGCAACATCTGAAGCAATACCTGCTGCATTTGTACCACGCGCATACAGAGTACCGTTTTCTTTCATAACAACAGGAGTCGTATATTTCTGCCATACTCCATTACCTATCTTGTACTCCTTTATCTGAGCATTACCCCAATCCATTATTGACACAGTAACATTTCCCTTGGTTTTTTCCAGTGTATCAGGGGCAAATGTAGGAGTAGACGGTTTCTTCTCATTTATTGCAAGGAGCTTTTTCTTGGTATCCAGAGAGAAATCTTTATTCAGAAGGACAGCCGCATCTTTTGCCGAAACGAAAACGGCATTTTCATAAATATAATTTTCAAGCTTGGCAGCTTTCCCGTCTATCTTGATTACAGCAGGATTGGCTGTTACCTTTAAGGTTTTTGTAGAAGATGTTTTTATCGAAGCGAACTTTGCTTTTGACAGAGAAACAGCTTTTGCAGGCTTCTTTGAATTAATATTTACGGTTTTTGACTTTAAATCATATGTATACCCTATACCTAACAAACTGCTGATATCCTGTGCTTGTAAATATATCTTGCCAGAATAACTGAAGTTGTCAATTTTTGCAGCTTTTCCGTTTATTTTGACACTTACTGAATTAACCGATACGCTTATCGATTTGTCTGATCCTGCTGCAAATGAACTAAAACCAGATGTCATGATGCTTAATGCAACTAATAATACTACAAATTTTTTTAAAATCTTATGCATAATTTTATCCCCTTCGACAAAAATAATAACCATTTGATTATACCGTAGAGGCGTATAGGTTACAAGATACTATTTTTCTGTATTTTACGAGATATTTCGACAAAATTCTTCATTTTCCAGCTATAATTTGATAAAATTCTATGACATCCTTTGTTAATTTATCCCAATATATTACAAAAGATCATAATGCATTGAGGATTCAGAATAGAAATTCCAGCCTCTTCAGTCTGGTTTTCATCTCTTCGATAACAGTTTTTTCTTCATTTTCACTGCTAGCTTCAAATGTAACTGAAAATCTCAGATAAGCCCCTGCATCATCCCACGGAACAGTAGAAACTAAAGCCTGGCGTATTAAGTAGTCAGAAACTTCTTCTGCATTGCTAAACACAATTCCTGACTTTGTTCTTTTAGGGCATGGCACATAACAGTAAAAGCTCCCTTTTGGCTTCACCGCGTCAAACCCGACTTCCTTCAAAGCATCTATCAATAAATCAAACCGTCTTGAATACCTCCGGCAATTATGTTCAGTTATCTCAGTATGATCAAGAGCGTATATCCCAGCTTTTTGGATAGCTCTAAACTGACCCGAATCAGTATTATTCTTAACAATACCATAAGCTTCCATAAGTTTAGAATTTCCAACTGCAAATGCAAGCCTCCACCCTGTCATATTAAAAGCTTTCGATAAAGAGTGTATCTCTAAACCAACCTCCCAAGCTCCATCAACAGAAAGAAAACTGAGAGGCTTGTTATCGCCATACACCAAGGCACCGTAAGCTGCATCAGATATAACTACTATATTATTTTTGTATGCAAACTCAACAACCCTCTTATAAAATTCTTCAGTTGCAACTTGTCCGGTTGGGTTATTGGGATAATTGATATAAAGGAGTTTTGCTCTCTTCAAAATATCATGCGGGATGTCTGAAAATCCGGGATAGAAATCATTTTCCCGATGTAACGGCAGATTATATGCTTCTCCCCCCAGATATTGAGTATAGGTTGATATTACCGGGTATCCGGGAATAGTAGCAAGAGTAATATCTCCTGGGTTAATGAACATAAGGGGAATCATAGCCAGTATAGGCTTGGAACCTATACCGTGAATAATATTTTTATATGGATCTACATTATTAAGCCCATATACTTTCTTGAGATATCTTGCTGCAGCCTCCTGAAATTCGGGTATTCCGTTATCTGAATACCATCTGTTTTCAGCTTTCTTTGCTTCCTGCGATAGAATAGCGGCCACCAGCCCGTCTGCAGGAATATCCGGCTCCCCGACTCCCATATCGATCAAGGCGATACCGGGATTTTTCATCCTGGCCTCTGCCTTTGCAATTTTAATTTTAGCAAATTTATATAGTTTGGTTGAGTTTTCAAAGTCCCTTCCGCCAAGTCTATCAGCAATTTTGTCGAATATGAAATCCATAGTACACACCCTCTTTTTCAGTAATTACTCACTAAATCTTCCAACATATCCCGCCTGCGGATCAATTCATGGGTTCCATCCATCCTTATCAGCACCTCTGCCGGTCTTAACCGGTTGTTATAGTTCGAACTCATAGAATAACCATATGCTCCTGCATCCATTATTCCAAGTATGTCTCCCTCACTGATCAGGGGTAAATCTCTATCCTTGGCTATTATATCCCCGCTTTCACAGATATTGCCAACTACCGTAACAGTTTCCTGTCTATCCGAAAGAGTTTCTCCGACCTGTTTATAAACCTCTATGTCATGGTGGGAATCATACATAACAGGCCTTGATAATACATTGAACCCCAAGTCAGTCCCGATATAAGTCACTCCATAGTTTTTCTTGACTGCATAAACATTTCCCAAAAGTATGCCGCATTCTGCCGATATATAGCGCCCGGGTTCAATCTTAAAAGTCACTCCCTTGCCATAACTTTTCACCCAATCCTCTAAAATCCTGTTCAAACTGTATCCCAGTCCTTCCAAATCCAGCCTCTCCTGGCCTTCTTGTTTATGATACGGGATTCCGAAGCCACCACCCATATCAATAAATTCAAGATCATCAAATTCTTTGGCTACATTCAATATCGACCTGACCGCTTCAATATAAGCGTCCCCCTCCATAAAAAGCGAACCGATATGCTGGTTTACTCCTATAAGCTTCAAATCATATTCCTTTAATATTTTCTTAACTTCATTTATGTATTCCATGTTTACGCCAAACTTAGTTTTATTCCCGGCAGTCGTGACCTTTTCATGGTGCCCTGCTCCGATTCCGGGGTTAAACCTCACAGCAACCTTACCTCCGGGGTTAGTTCTGCCGTAGAGTTCCAACTGTGAAACAGAGTCTACACTCACAGCAACACCACAATCAACCGCATATTTCATTTCTTCCTGCGACACATTGTTTCCAACGTAAAAAATACTGTCGGGCGTAAAACCTGCTTTTAATAGAACATATATTTCTCCCGGAGACATCGCGTCTGCGTTCAGCCCCTCTTCTCTGACGATTTTAAGAAGTTCGATATTTGAATTGGCCTTTACCGAATAATTTACAGTGAACTTGGGATATGAAACCAAATTTACCATTTCCCTGCATCGTTCTCTAAGAATGGTTTCATTATATACGTATAAGGGACTCCCATATCTTTTCACCAGTTCACTTGCATTAGTGCTTCCGAAAAATCCGATCTTTTCTGTATAATACGTATTCATACCATAGTCCTCCATGTCAATTAATATTTTTGCAATAAACCTCTGCATCTCAACCTTTATCTTTCATATTAAGCTGAATAAGCTTAATTTCATTTGTCAATGAATCTTTTATCAGCTGTATCAAATTTTTATTTTTTGAATACAGGCATGCCGAGCTATTATCATCTCCGATTTCTCCAGTTATTACATGTGCCGAATCCGCAATCAGCCTTATTTGGCCAGGCTGCTTCTCGTTACGATATAGAACAACATCGTCCATACTAAAACCACTTGAAGTAATTACTACTATTTTTAGTCCACGCCCGCAAGCTTCTACGATTTCATCCCTTACACATTCAAGTTCGGTGGGCGACATTGAAAGGTATATTCTCTCAGTAGCTTCCTTAATTACATATCTCATCTTATTTATTATATGAGATTTACCTTCAACTGTTATATATGGTTCTTTTGGCAAATCCCTTACGGGAGTATTCCTTTCTATATAGTCAAAAACCTGATTTAACTGTGCCCTCATGTTAAACACCAATTCTTTTGCAGGTACTGCAATATATTTTACAGATTCACTTTCAATCCTGCAGGCTCCGCCCTTTTCCACCAGTCCAGACAACGCAAGATAAGCATTTGATCTTGGGATGCCTGAAATCTTAGCAGCTTCATAACCTGTTAACTCCCCCTCTTTGCATAATGCAAGGTATAAAATAGACTCATGCCTGGTAAAGCCTGTTTTTATCAAACATTCTATAATGTCCATATGTTCCCCCTATAATTGTAGTGGTTTTATTTAGTACCACTATATAATATTATTATAAATCTGTCAAGAAAAACCAACACAAAAAAGATGCCCATCTTGTGTGGGCACCCTCCAAACCAGCCTTTTTACCGCTAATACATTTATAGCTATTTTATTTTTTTCGCGTTTATAGTCATTCCTGATTGGGAAATAACCAGCCCCGTCACCTCGCCCATGTCATTCTTTTCAAAAGTAATTCTGACATCAACAGCTTTACCAAAAAACTTCATTTCCGACTCTGCAAATATCTCCAGTTTACCCTGCCCGGTAACTTGCGCATAATAATGGTCTTCTTCTGCGAATATCCTGACGTTTATTCCCGGAGCCAACTCATATTCTCCTGCATATGCTTCAAACACTTTCCGGTCAATGACAGCTTCTTTCTTTATTTCCTTTGCATATACTTTGCTTTTAGCATGAATATCCTGTCCGTTTTGATGAAGAACCAGCTCTACGACCTCACCCTTGTCATTTGTAACAAAAGTTATTTCAGCATCTACAATCCTGTAAAAGAATTGAGTTTCCGATTCGGGAAATATTTCATAACTTCCTTGGCCGGTAATTCCTGCATATAAATGTCCGTCCCTGTTTGTTATCTTAACTGTAATTCCAGGCGAAATTTCATAATCCCCGGCATATTTTTTATAAATGCTGCTATCTATCTTAATTGTTTTCTTTTCAATAGGCAATTCATACTTGCTTCCTGCCAGGATAGCTTTTATTCCGGCAAACATTTTACTGGTGTTCATATGGTCTTTGTTTGCAAGAACAATGATTGTAATATCCCTGTCGACATATCTCCTGAAATCTGCTGAAAAACCCAGTGTAAATCCGCTGTGCATAACCCCTTTCCCCAGTTCGCTTTCAGAAATAACCCAGCCATAGCCGTAATATCCCATACCTTTCGTATCTATATGTGGAGTAAATATTTTCTCCATTGCAGTTTTTGAAACCAGCTTTTCTGTGTATAAAGCCCTGTCCCATCTGTACAGGTCTTCTACCGTAGAGTAGATATTGCCTGCGCTGTGCGCTACTTTTGTAGCCATTTCATCATCAACATTATATATATCCAGATATCCTATATGACCTGACACCTGACTTCCTTTTTTACCAGAGTCATAACAAACACCTGAATCTTTCATTCCCAATGGATCGAAAATATTATTTTTAAGATATTCATCAAAGCTTAACTTGCTTGCACTTTCTATTATACCTCCCAACAGTAAGTACCCCGAATTACTGTATTTGTATTCCTTTCCCGGATCAAAATCCAAAGGTTTATCTTTCAGAAATGAAATAATATCTTCAGCTTTGTAAATTTTAGTGATTTGCCTGATATACTCCGGCATATCCGTATAGTTAGGTATTCCGGAACTATGTGTCAGAAGGTTGTGAATAGTAATTTCATCTCCTCTTTTAAAGTCAGGATAATATTCGGACAGCTTATCCTCAACACTCAACAACCCTTTTTCCTGCAGTTGCATGATAGCCATGGCAGTAAACTGCTTAGTTACGGAACCGATGGCAAATCTAGTTTGACTGGTATTTTTTGTACTTTGAAGGAAATCTGCCGCTCCATATCCTCTGTTTATTAGAATATTACCTTCCTTTGCTATCAGGACAGACCCCTGAAAGTTTGCAGCCTTCTGATATGCATTCAGATATTGATTGAGATTGGCTGCAATCTTTTTATTTTCATCAGACATCGCTACTTTCTCAAAGAATTTCTCTTCATTGGTTTTAAGGCTTTCAATACTCAAAACCCCGGTCTTGTAATTCCAGTCGACAATTACATCAAATACTTCACTGAAAAATTGTAACGGCACATATGTACGTTTGCTTATGATTGCAGTTTTATCACTAAGCTTTAGCTCGTTTCCATTTATTCTGATTATATTGGTTCCAGCTTCAAACTTAGCTTCCCTGTTACCCTTAACAACTGATACCGTGTGGTTTTTTCCCAGCCACAAAACACTTGCCCCCATAGCTTCAGCAATAAACCTTACCGGGCACAGCACTCTCTGATTCTCATTTATCAGTGGTTTTGCATCAGGAAATAAAACTGTTTTTCCATTTATGTTAACAAGTATGTCGTTCGCTTCTGCATGTGTATTCAAAGAAATACCCCCAAATAATAGGGCTAAAGTCAGTATAACCGCCAAAATTTTTTTAGTCATGCGCTCACTTTCCTCTCTAAACATAATTTTCTAAGGTATACGTCAAAAAATATACTTTATAGAATATTTTACAAATATACTCCTGTTAGACTATGCTGTCAATTCAATAAAAAGTGATAAATCTACTTATTTGCCTTACTTTATGCCTTTGGCTTTAAACCAGCTGTAAATTACACAATAACTATTCATCACACTTCTTTTTTTACCGATATAAAAATTAGATATACTACAATCCCAAATAACTGTTATGGAGAATTTTCATGAAAAAATCTTTACTTCTGGTTCTTATATTTACAATATTATTACCGCTGGCTCCCAGGAGCTTCAGTAAGGAAACAGTATGGCAGCAGAATACAAATATTGTCTTCTCAGGAGGAAAGCGTACCGTTAATGCAATATATATAAATATGAACGACAAAACTCTCAGGATGGAATCAGTAATCGCCAAAAACCAGGTTGGACAGGTTGATGATCTTAAGAATATAGCCGGACAGGCAAAGTCAGCAAACCGGCAAGTCATAGGCGCAATAAACGGCACCTTTTTTAATGCTTATTCCGACTTCCAGCCTGAAGGTACGATACAGACAAAAGGCCAGGTTGCGCACATAGGACAAACTGGTTCTGTTATAGCTTTTTCTGCAGATAACTCGGTAATAGTAGAAAATCTCTATACATACATCAGCGGTTCCATTAACGGAAGTTATGAATATCCCAACAACTGGTATGCATGGGGGTTTAACCACAAATATGACTCTAAAGATTCTACAATCGTATTTACACCTGCTTTTGGTAAAAGTACAGGAACACACAACAAAACCTCTATTACAGTAAGCCGCGGAACTGTTACCAAAATCTCTTCAGCCGAAGCTTCCATACCAGCTGACGGCTTTACCATTGTAACAGGTGATTCATCACTCACAAAAAGATTTGCAGTAGGAGATAAAGTAAACTACAAGCTGGAATATTTCAAATCCGTTAACGGGAAAAAAGGAACAGCTTTAAACTGGGATAACATCCGTACAACTGTTGGCGCCGGCCCTACCCTTGTTAAGAATGGAATTATCCTGGCAGATGGAAAAGCAGAGGGCTTTTCTGAAAATAAAATCAATAAGAATAGAGCTCAAAGAAGCTTTGCAGGAATAACCAAGAATAATATTTTAGTTTTAGGAACTGTCTCAAGTGTAACAGTAAAAGAACTTGCTGAAATTGTAAGAAAATTAGGTATTGTAAATGCTATAAACCTTGATGGGGGTGCTTCCTCTGGTCTGTTCTTCAAGGACAGGTATGTCACCACACCCGGCAGAAAACTCAGTAATGCTCTTGTCATTACCAAACTTAAGGAAATGCCAGTGAGAGTCAAGCTAAACAACAAGGATATATTTTACAGCCATGATCCATACCTTACAGGCTCCAACACGGTCATGGTTCCTTTAGTACAAGCTTTTAAAGACTTTGATTCATTTCCGGCATCAGATAGTTCAAAAAATAATATAATTTTTAGGAGATATGGAAAGATATACGAGTTTAAACCTGGAAGCACTCTTGTAAAAATAGATGGTATTCCGCAACAATTGACAAATTCCATAGAAACCCATGACGGACAAAACTTCATCCCTCTCCAGTTTATAGCTGATTTTCTCGGTGGCAAATTAACATGGGATAACTCGGGAAGAACTGCTGATATAAGTGCTGACATGGTAAAAACAGATGATATTTATATTAAAGCTAATAAGGCAATGGATAATAAAGATTTCTCTACTTCTAAAGAGCTGTACTTGAAGATACTGAAGCTCGAACCAAGACATGCAGGGGCCCTTTTGAAGCTCGCAGCCCTTAGTACGGCAGAAAAGGAATATGAACTTGCTATAGAGTGCTACACAGCTTACCTGGCAATCAGGCCTAACGACCTTGATATCCTTAATAAACTCGGATGGGCATATTATAACAATGGGAATCTTGCAAGTTCCATAGATACCTTTAAAAAGCTTATAGGAAAGAAACCTGACTCTGCTGCATACTGGATGTCTTTGGGAAGTATATATACACATTATTCGCTTAAGCAGTATGAAGAAGCGAAACAATGTTATGAAAAAGCACTAACTTTAAGTCCGACAAAGGAGCAGAAACAACTTATTGACAAGCAGCTGGACTTTATAAATGAAAAACTAAATCAGTAATAACATAGGCTGCAGTGTACACTTTTCTGCTATATCACTTTTACTAAACCCTCTTGCCTTCTCCTTTTGCGACATGTTTATCTCTCCTGACCATCTCATAACAGCCCATTATAAGCAGAAATACACCAAATAACTTTTTGAGAGTCACTCCGGGAAGTGCCAAAGCCATACGGGATCCCATATATGATCCGATTAACCCGAAAACAGCAATAGGCAGCATTAGCCTAAAGTCAATTCTTTTGTTTCTGATATGAACAATCAGTGCGACAACAGCTGTCGGTATAAAAAACAGAAGGTTGACACTCTGGGCAATATGCTGTTCAGGTCTGACAAATATTACAAGCGCAGGAATCAAAATAGCTCCTCCACCTATTCCCATCCCGCTTATTATTCCTGCCATTAATCCAATAAAAAAAAGAATCATCTTTACACCGTTTTCTACTGTTTTTTTAAATAGAGTTTGCGGCACTATTATTAGAATATTTTTCAGAAAAACATCCTGATAGCCGCTAATATCATAAATACTGCAAAAATTTTCCTCAGGGTACCGGAGGGACAAATATGAAGCAGTTTTGCTCCCACATAGCCCCCTGCTACCCCCCCCAGCACTACATTCAATGTCAACCCCCAATTAACATAATTATGAGAAATGTAAAAATACGAACTGATTAACGTCAAGGGGAAAATTATTGAAATAGCGGTCGCATGCGCTCTATGCTCCTCCACTCCCAGCAGTAAAACCATGGCAGGAACTACAATAGTTCCGCCGCCTGAACCGAACAACCCGTTTGCAGTGCCTGTTGCGATCCCAATAAGAATGTACTTAAAGTATTTTTTATAACTGAATTTCTCTATTTTCAAATTTACTCTCCTGCTTGAATTTTAGTACGTATCACACTTATCTTGTTAAAATCATATGCTTAATATTCAAGTTCCTGTAAAAAAACTATTGCAAATATTTCTAATGATAGTATAATAAAAGTGAGTACTCACTCATTTTTATTATTGTTACATTACATAATGATTGATGTAAATAAATATATCTCTTTATTTTCAAACTTTGATTTTGAGATATTAGCAATATCAATCCATACAAGAGTGAATCGCTCTTCTATAATATTTTAGATCGTTTACTGGTACAATTAAGCTAGCCTAATGCAGCCTGACAAGGAGGAAAATAAATGGAGATTCCCGGTTTATCGGAATTGGGGCTTCCCGAAAAGGAAAAAAAGATACTCGAGTCTGCAATAAAAGTTTTTTCAGAAAAAGGTTTCAGTGCAGCGACAACAAGTGAGATAGCAAAAAATGCAGGAATAGCAGAAGGGACTATCTTCAGGTATTTTAAAACAAAAAAGGATATTCTGCGAGGGATACTAATTCAGACTATAAACCTGCTCAGTGCCAAGGTAATCATGCAGCCAGTGGAAAAAATCCTGAATTCAGATGAAAACAAGGATTTAAGGGTGATAATTAAGAAATTGCTGTATGACAGAATGAAGCTTGTAGAATCAATTTTCCCTATGGCAAGAATAATACTTACTGAAGCCCTTCTCCATGAAGACGTACGTGAAGCAATATATCAGAATATCATTTCCAAAGCATACGCACTCTTTTTGGAGTATTACAAAAGTATGGTTTCACGAGGTGTAATACGTAGTAATATTAAGCCTGAAGTATTATTCAGATGTGTGCTTGGAAATATTGCATTATTTATTGCACAAAGAAAACTATTCGGTAATAAATTTGAATTTGAAGACCTTGAAAAAGAGTTCGATCAGATAATTGATGTTATTCTGTATGGTATATCAGCAGAAACTGGAGAAAAACACACTTAACTGGAAATACCCGATTATTGATTAAGTGCATAAATACAGAGTATTAACTCTGTAGTAATTATTTAGACTATTCTTAATTTGGAGGGGATATTATGTCTACTTTTAACGGTACAAAAATTCTAAAGAATTTTTCATTGTTATTACAAACAAGTATAATTATTATTTTTTTGCTAACCGGCTGTGGAAAGTCAGAGCTGCTGGTATTAAGCGGAACAGTTGAGTCGACACAAATAGAGGTTAATTCAGAAGCATCCGGGAAAATTATATGTATAGAAAAAAAAGAAAGTACGCTGATAAATAAAAATGATGAAATTGCAGTAATAGATGCTTCTGTTCAAGAATTGGTTGTAAAGCAGCAGGAATCTATAGTTAAGCTGAAGGAGGCACGCCTTGACGAACTTAAGTCCGGCTCAAGAGCAGAGCAGCTACAGCAGGCCGAGGCGGCAGTTAAGTCAGCCAAAGCAAAATTGGACGAACTCAAAGCAGGATCAAGACCCGAGCAGATCAGGCAAGCTGAAGCGTCTGTCAACACAGCAAAGGCTTCTGTAGAAACAGCTCAAATAAGTTATGACTATTGGCTTGATAAATACAAAAAAATCAAAGAGCTTTACAATTCTGATAAAGTTTCTGAAAGTGAGTTATCAGATGCAAAATATAAACTGGATACTGCCGGCCAACAACTGAAAACTTCAAATGAGCAGCTGAATTCTGCACAATCACAGCTGGATCTTCTTAAAAACGGTGCTTCAGAGCAAGCAATCCAGGCAGCGCAGGCAAACTACGAACAGACAGTGGCTCAACTGGATCTTTTAAAAAACGGCTCCACCAGTCAGGCCATAAAAGCTGCTGAAGCAGACCTGGAGCAATCCAAAGCCTCTCTTGAACAAGCAAAGCTCCTTCTTTCCAAATATCATGTAAAATCTCCTGTCGACGGTACCCTCATACTAAATAATGTCAATATCGGCGATATGGTAAATGTAGGAACCAGTGTGGGTACAGTATCTGATCTGAATGATTTATGGGTGAAGGTTTATATACCGCAAAAAAATCTGAACGCTGTAAAACTGGGACAGGAACTGGAACTAAAATCTCCGCTAGTAGAAGGAAATATTATAAAAGGTAAAGTAATATATATTGCAAGCGAATCAGAATTTACACCAAAGAACACAGAAACAAAAGATGCAAAAGAAAATACCGTATTTAAAGTTAAAGTAAAAATAATGGATAACGTGGATAAGTTAAGGCCTGGAAGCACTATTGATGCTTATATACCTCTCTCTTAGCTAATATCTTGTGCTAGTTTAGCAAATTTATAGATAGGACTTATACAAGATAATATAGTTTTATGAACAGACTCGACTGGCACAGCCGGCTAAGTTTGGCCTAAAACGCATTTCAATGGAATGGAGGTAATTTATGAGTTACGCTATAGAAGTCGAAAATCTGACAAAAAAATTTGGCAGCTTCACAGCCGTAGATAATATAAGCTTTAAAATACCAAAAGGTTGCATATTCGGTTTTTTAGGTCCCAACGGATCGGGTAAATCTACAACTATACGAATGCTCTGCGGTGTTCTGAGTCCCTCCTCGGGTAAAGCATTCGTATTGGGAAAAGATGTGGTAAAAGATACGGAAGCTGTTAGACAAAACCTCGGGTATATGTCACAGAAATTCAGCCTTTATGAAGACCTTACAGTAGAAGAAAACCTTGATTTTTATGCAGGAATATATGGGCTTGATAATAGTGTAAGGGACTCAAGAAAAGAGGAACTTATATTGATGGCAAACCTCAAAGGAAAAGAAAAAGCTTTGGCTGGAACTCTCTCCGGCGGCTGGAAACAAAGACTGGCCCTGGGTTGTGCATTGATTCACAAACCCAAATTGCTTGTCCTTGATGAACCTACTGCAGGAGTTGATCCAGTTTCAAGAAGGGTTTTCTGGGAAATAATCCACGAACTTTCACGTCAGGGTATTTCCATACTGGTAACGACACATTATATGGACGAAGCCGAAAGCTGTGATATAACAGGATTCATATTCAACGGAAAAATAATAAATATAGCACCTCCACAGGAGCTCTTAAAGCAGGAAAACGCAAAAAACCTTGAGGACATATTCATTACTTATGTTGAAAGAATTACAAACAGAAAGGTCAGTTCTACCTTTAAAGAGATGAAATTCCTGCATGGGGGGGAGTAATATGAGGAGGAAATTATTCAGCTATAAAAGGTTTTTATCTATAGTAAAAAAAGAATTCATCCAGGTAAAAAGAGACCCTATAAGTTTAAGGCTTCCTGTTGTAATGCCGGTTGTCATGATGCTGCTGTTTGGTTATGCAGTAAATACTGAGGTTGATAAGATTCAGACAGTAGTTTTTGATCAGAGTAAAACACAGGAAAGCCGTGAGTATATAGAAAAATTCACGGCATCTGACTACTTTTTGGTGAAATACAATGTTACGAGTGAAAAGGAAATGTCAGAGTTGATTGATGGAGGCAATGTGAAGGCTGGACTTATCATCCCTTCCGACTATGCAAATGATATAAAAAGAAACAGGATGGCAAAAACCCAGTTAATCATTGACGGAACAGATCCTACAACAGCGAGGACAGCACTAAACAGTGGCCTGCTTATTTCTGAGGTTTATTCAAGAAGTTTTAAGGAAAAAGCTATGAAAAAAATCGGAGCTTCAGCTGCTCAAACATCTGGTGTGTCTGTCAATACTAAGGTTTGGTACAATCCAAATCTGGAAAGCACCAGATTCACTATCCCGGGGTTAGTTGGTATTATACTTCAGAATATAACTTTAATGCTTACAGCTTTTGCATTAGTCCGCGAGAAAGAACGGAGCACCATAGAGCAGCTTATAGTCACTCCTATAAGGCCATTGGAACTTATTCTAGGAAAATTGGTTCCTTATGTCATAATCGGGTATGCAGGCTTTCTTTTCGCCCTTTCACTTTGTGTTTTCTGGTTTGGGGTTTACCCTGCAGGCAGCCTTGTATTGTTACTTATTCTAGGCTTTCTTTTTGTATACTGTTCACTTGCCATGGGCATGCTCATATCTACATTTGCAAAAAACCAGATGCAGGCAATGATGGTGATGGTATTGATTTTACTGCCAAGTATCCTACTTTCTGGGTTTATTTTTCCAAGAGAGTCCATGCCTGCGGTAATTAGTTGGATCGGCTATGCAATACCCATCACCTACTTCCTTGACATTGTAAGGGGCATAATGCTTAAGGGTGTAGGTATAGATTTCCTTTGGAATGATGTAATAGCACTTTTCATTTTCACGGTTACAATTCTTGCACTTGCAACGCTAAGATTCAGAAAAAGCCTGGATTAAGTTAATTAGGGCAAGCTATTATGGTAAGATCAAGTGATGCATGGGACCCGAAAATTTCGGGTCTTTTTTTATGGATTTGTATACAAGAAAAATCCGGCCTTTTAAGTAGTTTTTCTTCATCTTGTGTAGTTAATTGTATTATTATGATAAGGGAAAAACAAAATTGTATTGAAATCTGTGAAGAAAGAATATATAATAATATTACATCGTATGAACATATAATCATATATTTGTACAAAGGAGATATTATATGAACACTAAAAAACACGATTTTGCTAGCTGTGAATGCACAATAATTCACGAGAGTACAATAAAAAAGGCGAAAGAAAACATGTACAATGAAAATACTTACTATGATCTTGCAGAGTTTTTTAAAGTATATGGAGATATAACAAGGCTAAAAATACTAAATGCCCTTTTTACATCAGAAATGTGTGTTTGTGATATATCTGCTCTGCTTGGTATGAACCAATCAGCAATTTCTCACCAGCTTAGGGTTCTTAAGCAGGCAAGGCTTGTCAAGTATCGTAAGGAAGGAAAGGTAGTATACTATTCTTTAGATGACAGTCATATAAAAAAGATATTTGATCAGGCATTGGAACATATTGAGGAGAATTAAGTTATTATGCTTTTGTTCGGATTAATAGGTTAAATTTAAGCGTTAAGTTGAAGCATAAATGTTCACATCTGAAGATAAAAAATAATGTTTTTAATTTCGGTAATTATACTATTAAGTGAGGTTGCAAATATGAGTGTTAAAAGTTATAGATTAAAGGGTCTTGATTGCGCTAACTGCGCTATAAAGATTCAGGAAAAAATAAATGAACTGGATGATGTGGAATCAGCAGAATTGGCTTTTACTACCCAAAAACTAAGAATTAAAACTAAGGTTGATTATAATGATGAAAAAATCTCAGAAAAAATAAAAAAAATCATCTCCGGTATAGAATCCCATGTAGAAGTTGTTGAAATTGATTCTCAGCATAAAACCCATAATGACCATGACGAAAAAAGCAGTGCAACAATTGAGATTTTAAGGCTGGTAATAAGTGCTTTACTATTCACAGCTGGAATTATTTTTAAATTACCGTTTTGGGGTGAATTGACCCTATTTGTCTCAAGTTATCTGACAGCAGGTATTGGTGTACTTTCCAATGCTTTTAAAAATATAATACGGGGTCAGGTATTCGATGAAAACTTCCTTATGAGTATATCCACACTTGGAGCCTTTGCAATTAATGAATTCCCTGAAGCTTCCGCCGTTATGCTATTTTTTAAAACAGGAGAGCTGCTTGAAAATCTTGCTGTTAACAGATCCAGAAAATCAATAAAATCTCTTATGGATATCAGACCGGATTATGCTGTCATAAAAACTGGCAGCGAACTGGTAAAAGTCAATCCTGAGGAAGTTCATGTGGGTGATACTATAGTAGTAAGACCAGGGGAAAGAATCCCTTTGGATGGAATAGTCTCTGAAGGCAGTTTCTACGCCGATACTTCCGCATTAACCGGAGAATCATTACCACGTTTAGTGGAAAAAGGTGATACTGTTCTAAGTGGATTTATTAACAAGGACAGCCTTGTTTCTATCGAAGTAACAAAGACTTTTGAACAATCCACAATATCCAAAATACTGGATCTGGTGGAAAACGCCTCTTCCAAAAAAGCCCGGACTGAAAATTTTATTACCAAATTTGCAAAATACTACACCCCTGCCGTAGTTGCTGCAGCGCTGCTGGTGGCTGTCCTCCCTCCTATTCTTACAGGCAGTATGGATTTTAAACTATGGATAAACAGGGCTCTGATATTTTTGGTAGTATCTTGTCCATGTGCGCTGGTAATTTCCATTCCTTTAAGCTTTTTTGGAGGAATAGGAGGAGCTTCTGGGCGTGGTATACTAATAAAAGGCAGTAATTACCTGGAGGCATTGAATAGTATAAATACCGTTGTATTCGATAAAACCGGAACACTGACAAAAGGGTATTTTAAGGTTACCGAAATAACTGCTGAAAACGGCTTCCATAAAGATATGGTTCTGGAATTTGCTGCCTTGGCTGAAATGTACTCAAGCCACCCTATAGCAAAATCAATTGTAGAAGCATACGGCAAAAAATTAGACAGTTCACGTATCATTACTTATAAAGAAATACCCGGATTAGGGATAGAGGCTGTAATAGATAACACCACAGTATTGGCTGGAAATCTTAAACTTGTCGGCGAGTGTACGGAAAAATCCATATCGGAACCAGATGGCACCTCAGTTTACATCTCAATAAATGGAAAGTATGCGGGTTGTATTCAGATTAATGATCAAATAAAGGAAGACTCTTATGAAACAATTTCCAAGCTTAAAGGGCCAGGGAATATGAGGATAGCTATGCTGACAGGTGATAATAAAAGCTCAGCAAGTAAAGTAGCAAAAGCACTTGGAATAGACGAATTTTACTATAGCCTGCTTCCCCATCAAAAAGTGGAAGCACTCCAGAAAATCAAGAATTCATCAGGAAATTCAAGACTAATGTTTGTAGGCGACGGTATTAATGATGCACCTGTTCTTGCGATGTCTGATATAGGAGTTGCAATGGGTGGACTTGGGTCTGATGCAGCAATAGAAGCTGCCGATATTGTTTTGATGACAGATGAACCCTCGAAAATAATTGAGGCAATGCAAGTTGCTAAAAAAACAAAAAAAATTGTGTGGCAGAATATTGGTTTCGCATTTGGTATTAAAATCATCGTTATGATTCTGGGTGCAGGCGGAATTGCTACTATGTGGGAAGCTGTCTTTGCAGATGTCGGTGTTACACTTATAGCAGTCTTCAATTCAATTAGAGTAATGAAAAACAAAACAGTGGCAGTCTAGTACTACCACTGTTTATCTATACTCAATTCCACTCTAAGGACATAAAAGCAACTAATTTACCGGATATATACGCAACTAGGTTTATTACATGTAGAAATATAAATGTTAGAAAAAACCCGACAACCATATATATTAGGGATTTTTCAAAGGAAGAGAAGTAATCCGGTGCCAAATAGTAAAAGATATCATACTGAAAAATATCTATATTAATGCTTTGGATTATTGCACTGTATGTGATAGGTGCTGAAATAAGGGCAAGACTTATTGAGAGCAAAGTTACCACCACTACAAAAGAAAAAATACCGGCTGGAAATTTGATAATAAGAAAAATAAGACTTTTCCATGCTTTCAGGTCAAACACCTGAGCTTTAAATCTTTTCCAAAACCCGTTTGCAGGTGCCTCTGTCATATCTGACGGAGGAATTTCAGTTCCTAAGAATTGTCTCGCAAGTGTTCTTTCAAATGCCATAAAATATTTAGAAATATAAAACATAAACATTATCAGTGGCAAACCAATAAAAATGGGAACAAGACCAACCCCCAGTGAAAAACCGGTTACAAAAAATATGAAATAAAATATCCCTAGCGGAAATGCAAGAAGGAGGTAAAAAATATTTGCATAAGTTCTGGATTGTGCAGCTACCTTAAAAAAGTTATTAAAGAAATTTTGAAGAGGTTTTTTTGATTCTTCCATGTATCTATCTCCTTTTATTATCATTTAGCTCTAAATATTTATACGGGAGATCATAAAAAAAGTCTTATAAGCCAGTGAAATATTTTTTTGATGTAGTAATAGTGCTCAATCAACAGGTAGATCTTAAAAAATAAAAAACATAGACATTATTCTATATATTCTATTAATATATTACAAAACCAAGAAAATTATGGTATAATAATGAAATGAAACTATTAATTTAGGGAGATGATACTTTGAAAAACTTTAGAGTAAAATTATTAGCTGCGATTATTTCTTTATTATTCAGTCTGGTATCTTTGAATATATCTGCATTTGCTGAAGAAACCACTATTCCAGAAGATAATTCAACTACAAAAACTGAATCAACAGACAAGCCTTCCGAACAAACCAAATCAGATAAACAATCCAAGGATAAGCAACCTAAGGATAAGCAGCCTACTGACAAACAGCCCAAGGATAAGCAGCCTACTGATAAACAGCCCAAGGATAAGCAGCCTACTGATAAACAGCCCAAGGATAAGCAGCCTAAGGACAAGCAGCCTGCTGACAAACAGCCCAAGGATAAGCAGCCTAAGGATAAGCAGCCTACTGATAAACAGCCCAAGGATAAGCAACCTAAGGACAAGCAGCCTGCTGACAAACAGCCCAAGGATAAGCAGCCTACTGATAAACAGCCCAAGGATAAGCAACCTAAGGAC
>JAOAIJ010000014.1 GCA_026414765.1 Clostridia bacterium
GCAATATTCCCCACTGCTGCCTCCCGTAGGAGTCTGGGCCGTGTCTCAGTCCCAATGTGGCCGATCAACCTCTCAGTTCGGCTACCGATCGTCGCCTTGGTGGTCCGTTACACCTCCAACTAGCTAATCGGACGCGGATCCATCTTGTACCGGATTGCTCCTTTGCCGGAGCTGTCATGCGACAGCTACGGGTTATGCGGTATTAGCACAAGTTTCCCTGTGTTATCCCCCTGTACAAGGCAGGTTATCCACGCGTTACTCACCCGTCCGCCGCTATCCGACGTTCAACACTCAGCACTCATCGTGTGTTGGCTTTTTTTAATGCGTGAAGCGCATTCCATAACCGCGTTTGTGCTGGCTATGTCTTTCCAACTTTAATGAATACTCAGTGTTGAACATCGAACCGCTCGACTTGCATGTGTTAGGCACGCCGCCAGCGTTCGTCCTGAGCCAGGATCAAACTCTCAAATTAATATCTGAAAATTTAATTAGCTCATTTTAAAACTTACTGACTTTTTTTAATAAAGTTCGCATGTTTTACTCAAATTTATTGTTCGAGTTCCTTTTCATGATTATCATGAATTTACACTGTTCAATTTTCAAAGTCCATTGCTGCTCTTGCGAAACAGCTTTTATATATTATCACGCTGCCTTGTTTTTGTCAACAACTTTTTTGTTGTTTCTTTTTACCAACTGTTTTCAACATTAATTTAATGTCTACCAGTGGCCGCCACCGTGTTATCGGCGACAACAGCTTTTATATATTAACATGCACTTTTAGGTTTGTCAATACTTTTTATTTCTTTTCACTTTTCGCCTTAGACACTAGTAATATATCCAAAAAACCCTTTTCTATAGTATGAAAGCAGCTTGGTATGTGTGTCTTTTTATACAAAGAACAAATGCCTCCATACTTTTCCTTCTTTAAAAATTGCTTTCCCTTTTTACAGCACAGTGCATCAATCTTATACAGATCATCCAGCGTATCCTTTTTAGCTAGATTTATACCCAGCCTGTATATAAGGAATTAATCCTTAATCTTCTATAAAACAAAAAACACTCGTTGGAAGTGTTTTATCAAATCCGAATATATTAACTGACACAAAAGGTTAGCTTTTATAAAATCAGTATAAATTTTTTATAGGCAATTCAGTCAACTTATATCATTCATACAATAACCTTTTTAATATAACAATTCTATTCCCTTTTTTATTTAGTCTTAACTTTTCACTCAAGTTAGCTACTATTATAAGGCCTCTTCCTGAGACTTTCATTTCACATGAATCTTCATCACCCAATGAATTTACTGCATTTTTGGCAATACATTTATAGTCGTAACCTTGCCCCTCATCTTCTATAACAAGAAACATTCTGCCGCTTTTTGTAACAGCAGCTGCTATCTTTACGAATCTATCCCCCATCTCCTGGTTGCCATGCTTTATAGCATTAAGAATCAATTCATTCAAGATAACTTTTACTTCAAACAGTGTGTCTTCAGATATAACTTCACAGGCGCTCTGCAAATAGCGGAGTATTTCATTGATAGTAGCGCACATAATATTTATATCGCTGGGTATCTTTGTTTTATATATTTTTAGCTTAAGCAAAGTCTTCCCATCCTCATAATATTATTATATTTATTAATACCCACCTTGATATGTTATAAACATAGTTGAAATATTATTGTATAAAAAGCAACCGTATATCACGCTTTACCCAATATTGTCCTGAATTTGTCAAGTACCTTTTTTTCCAATCTGGAAACATACATCTGAGATACCCCCAACCTGTCGGCAATCTGCTTTTGAGTTTTATTATTAAAGTATCTCATTTTGATAAATTCTATCTCTGCTTCATTAAACTTGTTTAAGCTTTTTTCAAGAAAATCTCTGTTTTCTATTTTTTCAAAAGTAACGTCTTCTGCTCCTATTGTTTCATGCAGCTCAAGATCGTCATCAGCATATACGTTCTGCTCAAAGGATTGGATATTATATGCATTCCATGACTCGATAATCTCAAGAACGCTTTCCTCACTTATATTCAGATGCCTCGCTATTTCATCTACTTTCGGAACCCTTTGAAGTTCATGGGATAAAACTTCCTTTGCATAATTGACCTTCTGGTAAATTTCATAAATTCTTCTTGGGATTCTTATAACAGAGCCTTTATCACGGAAGTACCTCTTGATCTCGCCCACTATAGTGGGAGTTGCAAAGCTTACAAACTTAACCCCCCTATCAAGGCTAAAGCGTTCAACTGACTTAATAAGAGCAATACAAGCTATCTGGTGTATATCTTCGTAATCAATGCCTCTGTTTACAAACTTCTTCGATATTATATCTGCGAGATAAATGTACTTGTTTACGATCTCATTCCTATTTTCCACAGTAGGGTTTTGTTTATAGTTTATAAATAATACTTCATGCTCTTCAGTAGAATTCATTATGACCTGAGTCTCTCTGTTATCTGCCATATTCAGATATTCCCCTCAAGAGCTTTTGACATGGAAAACAGGTAAGCATTGCTTGTACACAACTCAACTTCATCCATCAATGCATTAATTATGGATATTCCCAGCTCATCAGTCTCACTATTAAAGATACATTTTAGAGATTTGTCCTCGCAATTAAAAACTACTTTGAGCTTATCTGCATAAACATAGAATGCGATTGTAAAAAAATCTGCTTCCGTGCTTCCGGCACTAACCAGTTTATTACATACTTCCGCTATAGCTACTTTTATGTCTTCAATGACTTCTATATCAAACCCTAATCTATTAGCTATACCTGAAGAGGTTAATCTTGCTATGCTTACATACTCAGCTTTAAAAGGCAGAGATATTTCTATCTTATCATAATTATTGTTCATTATTTCCTCCATGCTTCCTGTCTCCGCGTTAATGGATGTTATTACACAAACAAGCACTATATTACTCGTTTGCAGAGATAACCATATGATAAACCGTTCACAACCCTGTTATTCTAAAATAAAGAGCTTATCCAAACCAGTAATCAGGAATAATTTCTTTATGCTGTCCTTCAAATTACATATATATATCTTTTTATCATTCTGTTTGGCCTTTTTTAGTGTGCCCACAAATATTCCCAAACCCGTGCTGTCTATATAGTTTAGCTCTCCGCAATCAATTCTCAAATCCTTTTGTGCAGTGTCCACTATGCTATATAGCTTTTCTTTTAGCTTCTGCGAAGTATATATATCCACTTCACCTGATACAAAAACATTAACTGCATCATTAGTCTGTTCTTCTCTTACTATCAGCTCACTTGACATAGAAAATTCCTCCCTGAAAAATGTGAGTTAAAGCGTACTTAACCATATTATATATTATCATTACCTACAAAAAAAGTACTACTAAATAATAAGAGGAGATATTATCTCCTCTCAAACAGCGATAGAATTTACTTTACTGCCAGCTCTATAAACTTGACAGCCTTATCAAAATTTTTAGTTCTACTGTCAATGGCAATAATCTTTTCCTTACTTTCACCTTTTATCCCTTTAAGAAACCCACTGGAGCTGACATCAATGCCATAGACATGTTCTTCCTGCTGTTTTCCACTTTTTCCCCGTATGCGCCTGCTGTTATCGATATTAAGATTTTCAACTACCTTATCCAGACTCAAAAATGTTACAGAGTTTGCATACTTGTCGAAAATGCTTTTTTCAACGATATAGATGTCTATTCCTCCGGCAGCCACGACAGTAATTTCCTTCATTTGCATGGCATAACCCATTTGGCTCTTGTCGCCCTTGGAGATACTTATAACATCTATTACCGGTTCTTTTATCCCTGCAATTTTTTCTTTTATTTCATGTTGGAAAGTGCTCAAATCCTCTGCATAAAATCCACCCATCACCGTTACATTGAAATCCGGATCCACCTTAGTAACAAAGCCATATACTATATATCCCAGGACAAGCACTGCGATAAGCCCAAATACAAAGTGATACTTGTGATAATGCATAAAATTTCTGGCTTGTTTTTCGTCAACACCCATTTTTTTAAATACAGGGTTTGGCTTAACATATACTTTATCTTCTAGCTCTTTCAGTTCTTTTGCTACTATACTGTTATATGCCTGTGATATCTCTTCTAATACCCGCTTACCTTCTACGATCTTTTCTTCATCATCGGATTGCACAAAAGCCTTATATTTTTTTATGAGGTAAGTATACCTTTTTTCTATTTCATCTTTACCTGCATTTTTACTCAGCCCGAGAACTTCATACGCGTCTCGGGTATATTCTGGATTTTTCTTATCAACCATCACTAACCCCCCCAAGCTAACTGGCAATCACCAATACCATAGTTCAGCTATAACTAATGATACCATTTCACAGAAGGTATATCCACTTGAAATGATTAGATCTAAACATACACGGTAATTGTCAATAATCCGCCTTCAAATTACTTCATTGGTTTCATTGTGGGGAAAAGCAATACATCTCTTATTGAATAGGAGTCGGTCAACAGCATTATGAGCCTGTCTATACCTATACCAAGTCCGCCGGTTGGAGGCATTCCATATTCCAATGATGTAACAAAATCATCATCCATCATATTTGCTTCTTCATCTCCGGCTTCTCTTTTCTGAACCTGATTTACAAACCTCTCTTTTTGGTCAATAGGGTCATTCAGCTCAGAGTATGCGTTCCCCATTTCCCTGCTGGTAATGAATATCTCAAACCGCTCTGTCAATTCAGGCCTGTCAGGCTTCCTTTTTGTAAGAGGAGAAACTTCAACCGGATAATCGTATATAAAAGTTGGTTGTATGAGGTGCTCCTCAACAAATTCCTCAAACATAAGGTTTAGCACTTCACCCTTTGTAGGTTTGCCTTCCAGGTGCACTTTCTTATCCTTCGCAATATCTCTTGCTTCCTCATCCGAGGCAACTGCATCAAAATCTATACCTGTGTACTGCTTGACAGCTTCGGACATAGTCATCCTGTTCCATGGCGGAGTAAGATCTATTTCCTGTCCCTGATACATTATCTTTGTAGTACCCAATACTTCTTCAGCAACTGTAGATACAAGGTTTTCTGCCAGCTCCATCATTCCCTTATAGTCAGTATAGGCCTCGTATACCTCCATCATAGTAAACTCAGGGTTATGCTTAATAGACATACCCTCATTTCTGAACATTCTTCCCATTTCATATACTCTTTCGAGACCACCGACTATCAAACGCTTTAAATACAATTCTGGAGCAATTCTTAGATATAGATCTATATCAAGAGTGTTATGATGAGTAATAAAAGGCCTGGCTGTCGCACCCCCTGGTATTGTATTCAGGAGGGGTGTATCCACTTCCAGGAATCCCCTGTCATCAAGAAATTTTCTTATTGATTTGATTATTTTGCTTCTCGCTATGAATGTCTTGCGCACATCAGGATTAACTATCAAATCTACATATCTTTGCCTGTATCTCAAATCTGTATCTTTAAGACCATGCCATTTTTCAGGCAGAGGCTGCAATGATTTTGAGAGTAACGTAACTTCCTTTGCTTTCAGAGAAATCTCACCCTTGTGTGTTTTAAATACTTCGCCCTTCACCCCTACAATATCGCCGATATCAAATTTTTTGAAGTCTTCATAAACACTTTCACCAATTTCATCAATTTTCACATATAATTGAATTTTTCCATCTCTGTCCTGTACATCGCAGAAACTTGCTTTACCCATACCCCTCTTAGACATCAGCCTGCCTGCGATAGAAACAAATTGGCCTTCCATATTTTCGAAATTATCTATTATATATGTAGTGGAATGTGTCACATCATACTTAACAGTTTTAAAGGGGTCCTTACCATTTTCCTGAAGTTCATGTAGCTTAAGCCTTCTGACTTTCAATATCTCGTTTAGATCCTGCAATTCCTGATTGTTTTCCATATTTTCTGCCATTTTAAGTCCTCCTACGTTTCATAATCAACCATAAGATATTATATATTATGTTTTACAGAAAACCAAGTTCTAAATACACAAAAAAAGACCATTGAAGCAATATACCTGAGATATGCCAATGGCCTGTTTTTTTCATTATTTGTGAATTGTCAATACTTTAAACTTAATTGTGCCATCCGGCGCTGCAACCTCAGCAATCTCCCCTACGCTTTTCCCCATCAGAGCCTTACCTACAGGGGATTCATTAGAAATCTTAAACTTACTGGGATCAGCTTCTGTAGAACCAACAATCTGATATTCAACTTCTTCTTCATATTCCATATCATAAAGTTTAACCTTGGCTCCAAGGCTCACTTGCTCGGTACTTACTTCGTCTTCATCTATAACTCTTGCATTTTTCAGCATATTTTCAAGTTGGACAATTCTTCCTTCTACTTGAGCCTGTTCATTCTTTGCTTCATCATATTCCGAATTTTCTGATATATCTCCAAATGACAGAGCTTGCTTTATTCTTTCGGCGACTTCCCTTCTTTTTACCCCTTTTAAAAACTCAAGTTCTTCTTCTAATTTCTTTAAGCCCTCATAAGTCAATACCACTTCTTTGTTGGTCATCTAGAGCCTCTCCTTTACCTAAAAGATTTTAAAAAAGATTTTGTTGCTTGTCTAAGGTTAATAATATATGTATTAGCGCCTAATTTATTCTATACACTTTATAAATTTTATCTCATTCCACATATAAATACAAATAGCACTGATATAATTCCGAACAGTGCCTTGGACATTTAAAAGCAGGCTCATTGCCTGATTATTTTTATTTATTATAGAATACAAAGTATGTCTTGTCAAGAAGTGTCTATGTAAAAAACCATTTACCTATTTTACATTTTATTACATAAATAAATTGAAAATGAATCTGTCGAAATCCCCACAACCTTTAATAATCATATCCTTAAGCACCATTGAGTACTATATCGCGTGCTTTAAAAATATTTCTTCTGCCAATAAATCCAGTAATTTTAAAACCCATTTTTTTGAACTCTTTGCTTATATTATTATATAATGTAAAATCCTGTATCCCTTCCAATAAATTAGTCGATGCCTCAGTTTTATAGCAAATGATTATCTCTGCTATTTCACTTCTGGAATAATAATCAAATATATTACCGCCCAACCGGGTACTTATAGCCTGCGGAATCTCTATATCCAAGCCATTTATAATGGTATTATCAGTCAGGATTTTGCTGCAATTGATATTTCCATAATTTAATATAATAGCTCTTGGATTAATCCTTGTGTTAAAAACAAATTCTTTAGAATCAGCAAAGTTTATGATCAAATCGGCACTTTTCAATCCACTCCTGTATTCATTAGTTACACGAACTGCCAATCCTGTATCATAAAATAGTTCGTTTGCTTCTTCTTCAACCTGCTCCTTTTCTTCAGTGACCACAGTCAAAAACTTGACATATGGGGACAGCTGGCTGATAGCAGTATGCAGATCTCCATATTTCCCGCTATGAATGATGGCTATATCTAATGCACTGACTTCAATATTTTTCTTTGTATATACTTCGTCTATTATTTGTATCAGGAGTGATTTATAAAGATGTTTTCCGGTAAATACACCTGATATAAACCCTTCAAAAGGATACATGCCGGAAACCTTTTCCGGAACAATACAGCATATACCCTTGCATTCCTCTTTTAGCAGTGATAGTATTCGCTTCACTTTTGCAGTCTTAAGCCCGATTTCACTTTCAGAGAACGGCAAACTCATAATATGAGCCTTTACTTCATCAAAAAGCTCATAAGATTTAAGTAATTCCCCGATTTGTGGTTCTTTTACCCTATCACGCAAAAGAGTATACAGGTACTTCAGAAAGTTTTTTTCTTTTTCCCCCTCCACTCCTTCTTTTTTACAGATAAGCAATGCAAAATCACTCATATCATTGACCCTATTCCCAATATGCATTTCGAAAGAAAAATGCAGCCGATACAGTTGTTTTTCATATATAAATACATATTTAGCTGGTAAATAAAATATTACACGAAATAAAAAAGAGGGAATCGGATTAATCCAACTCCCTCAATTAGTACAAATTATTAATAGTTATGAAGAACGGTCATTTTCTTTCAGAATAACGTCATGGGCACCACCCTCGATTATGCTTGTTGCAGACACCAGGGTCATTCTGGCTTCCTTCTGTAATTGTTCAATCGTTCTTGCACCACATGTACACATGGTGGACTTAATCTTACTTACAGAAATATCAAGGTTATCTTTCAGTTTACCCGCATATGGAACATAGGAATCAACACCTTCTTCAAACGATAACTTTTGATCTCCTCCCATATCATACCTCTGCCAGTTACGTGCTCTGTTTGACCCTTCTCCCCAGTATTCCTTTACGAAATTTCCGCCTATTTTCAGTTTCCTAGTAGGGCTCTCGTCAAATCTTGCAAAATACCTGCCCAGCATTACGAAATTTGCTCCCATTGCTAAAGCCAGTACCATATGATAATCGTGTACTATACCTCCATCCGAGCATATAGGTACATATACACCGGTTTTTTCAAAATATTCGTCCCTTGCTTTTGCCACTTCAATAATAGCCGTTGCCTGGCCTCTTCCTATACCTTTCTGTTCTCTGGTTATACAGATGGACCCACCGCCGATACCAACCTTTACGAAATCTGCACCGCCTTCTACAAGATATATGAAGCCTTCCTTATCAACAACATTTCCACCGCCAACTTTTACAGATCCATTGTATTCTCTCTTTATCCATTCAATTGTTTCTCTCTGATATTCAGTATACCCGTCGGAGGAATCAACACAAAGTATATCTGCACCTGCTTCAACCAATGCAGGTACTCTTTCGGCATAATCCTTGGTGTTTATACCCGCACCTGCAACTAACTGCTTATTGCTGTCCAGAAGTTCAAGAGGATTTTCCTTATGGCTATCATAGTCTTTTCGGAAAACCATATAAACCAGATTCTGGTTCTTGTCTATAATCGGCAGACAGTTAAGTTTATGGTCCCATATCATATCGTTTGCTTCCTTGAGAGTAATACCTTCCTTCCCATAAACAAGTGAAGAAAACGGCGTCATAAACTCTTTTACCTTTGTATCCGTATGAGTTCTGCTCAGTCTGTAGTCTCTACTTGTAACTATACCCAGCAGTTTTCCTGTTGGTGCACCGTTTTCGGTAATAGCAATTGTAGAATGTCCGGTTCTTTCTTTTAATTCAATGACACTCCTTAAAGTATCTTCAGGCTTGAGATTTGAATCACTGACAACAAATCCCGATTTATGTTTTTTTACCTTGCGCACCATCTCTGCCTGCTGCTGTACAGCCTGAGACTGGTAAATAAAAGAAACCCCCCCGCACCTAGCCAATGCAATAGCCATGTTATGATCAGAAACCGACTGCATTATTGCTGATGCAAATGGCAGATTGATCTCAAGAGGTGACTTTTCTCCCTTATTGTACTTTACTATAGGAGTTTTTAAAGAAACTGTCGCCGGAGTACAATCTTTTCTAGTCAAATTTGGTATTAGCAGATATTCGTTAAATGTTCTCGATGGTTCATTATAGTAAAAAGCCATTTTCCAATTCCTCCCTTTTAAACTTTGATTTTAATGGTTGTATATAATGTCAATTATTTACAGGCATTTTAATACAAAAATGCACCTGGTCTTACGTCCAGCTGCTTATTAGTATATTGTACTATTCTATTTGTATAATGTATACCAAAATCGATAATTTATAGAACATTTTATACTATCAAAATGCCTCTGTCAAATACTTTTAATCCAACTGGTTATATACATACTTTTTATCCCTGTTTATACTTGACCATTGTTCATAACTACTTATTTCTTTCAGATTGGTTTTTAGCACCTGCCAAACCTCAGGTGTCTCGTTGTTTTTACTCCATGCTGCTGCACCTGCCAACCTGTATTTCAGTACAAGAGAGGATTTTAGGTTAATAGAATCTTCGTTTTCATACCATATTTTGAAAACTGCGCCATCTTTTGAATATTCGGCATAGTATTGTCCGCTTTTTTCATCCCAAAGCACTTTTTCTGCATAGTCATCTATTGAAGCTTTCGCTTTTTTCATCGATAAACCTGTCGAACCCGATACTTTTACCTTCCCATCAGTGCCTTTCTCTTCTTTCCACAACCGCGTATAAAACGGCATTCCCAGGATGAGCTTTTCAGCAGGTACAAATTTCAGAGTTTTATTGATATTTTCTTCCACCCATGATACTTCTGCCACAGAACCTGCTACCGGACTTGTCCTCCAGTGCTGATCATAAGCCATAAGTATAACATAGTCTACAATCTCCCCCAATGCCTCCCTATCGTAGCAGAGAGAGTATGTTTCGCTCCCATCGGGGACACTGATATCTATAGAGACCACCAGCCCCTGCTGTTTTAGTAGAGGGGTAATCTCTCTCACAAACTGGGTAAGCGCATCTTTGTCTCTCTTATATATATTTTCAAAATCGATATTTATGCCATCCAGCTTGTATAAAGCTGCATAAGCTAATAGCTGCCGTATGGCATTATCTCTTGAATCAGTATTGTTTAAGAATTTGCTGGTAAGCTCTATATCACCAAAACCGTTGCTGAAAAGAGCCCATACTTTATAGTTGCTCTTGTGCGCCCATTCTACATATGCGGGGTCTGCCCCATTACTCAGTTCTCCTTTCACATTTATGACCCGAAACCAGGTAGGTGACAGTACATCCAAACCTTCTATCTTTTTCTGTCTGGAAAGATCGGGGCTTCCCTGGTAAATCATCTCCCACACCAGGTTGATTCTGCCACTGCCCGGACTCCATAATTCTCTCCTGCTATCATGTTTCTTTGGAATATCTACTGTAATATCCCGTGTTGCAGTAAATCTCTTTTCTATATACCCAACCAGGCCCTCCGGAGTTCTGACTTTATACCATTTATCATACTCACCGAACACCCTTAGTTGCAGTTTCTCTTTTTTACCATATTCAGCATCAAGTTTTTTGATAATCGGGTTATGCTTAGAATGCCCTTTTCTTATAACAGCATTCTCTTTTACAGGCTCAGCCAGCTTCTTACTGCTTGTTACAGCATCGATTACTACAACACCGGTTGATGGTATATACATAATTTCTACACCATATAGGTCACTCAAAAACTTAATGGGAATATATACAGTACTATCTATTATCTTTACAGGGATGTTAAGTTTTACAGGCTTATTATTCACCATTGCACTTAAGTTGTCCGTTTTCATCCTTATTACCTTGTCCTGCGTAGTTATTGTCACTTTTTTCAGTTTTTCATCCCAGAATATATAGGGGTCGATATGCTTTTTTACTATATCAATAGGTAAAAGTATCTCCTCACTTAATATTTTAGGCTCGTTCCTTGTAACAATATAATCTCCTCCAATAACAAGATGTGTATCCCCTTCATCAAACGCAGGGACAACTCTGTTGTTCGGAAGGACAGAGTATAATATTATGTACAGAACAGCAGATACTATAAGTATCCCTGTAATACTGGCAGCAAAGTTTTTTTTCAATTCATGACCCCCAAATATAAATAAAAAGTCGGATTTCAATTAATTATACTACTAAAAATACTATAAAACTTATAAAAATTCATTACAAAAATGTAAATAAATATTAACTCAACAATTTGGGGAAAGGGCCGCAAAAAAAATACACCCCAAGTATTAATCTGGAGTGTATCGCATTTGATTTTTAAAATCTAAACTATTCAAATACTTTTCTGGGTATATAAGCCTTAAAAGCATTTAACATTCTTTTGTCAGGCTCAAAAAAAACAACTGTTTTCTCTCCTTTATAGCTGGTTGTCAGGAAGTAAACATCCGGAGAATCTATGGAACTTGCCAATTCCATTCTCTTCCTGATGCTTTTCACTTCATTGCTGTACTTATCACTGCTTACCTTTGCAACTATATCAAACTCTTTGCAGTTTCCGCTGAATACTCTTTTACGTTTCCTTCGCGCAATAATCCTGTCAATATCAATATCACTATTGGTAACTATGTATTCATACTCAATATTTCTTGAAGTTATCAGATAATACGCACCAAAAACCATACCGGCAAACAAAAACAGAATAAAGTTCTGGACAAATGGTATCATCATCAAAATAAAACTGATTATCAGTACTGCCAAAACAATACCTATATTAAAAAGAGTATCCTTAATATCCTTTTTCCTTGCTACAATTTTCTCTATAAATATATCCATCTTAACCCTCCATGCCTCCACTCTATAAAATAACTTAAGTTGATAGCATTGATTTTACCATACTAAAACAGATTAAACAATCTGTATATTATTCAAAAATAATGCTATGCTGGTGTTTCTGTATAAGCTCTGATATCACATAATGTTAGACTAATATTACAGCTACAGGTATTTTAGCATTTCCTTTTCAAACTCATTGTAAATAAGAGGTTTGTATAATACACTTACTCCTTTTGGAACTATGTTTCCGCTCTCCTCTGTTTCCTGGTCTCCTAAAGGTATCAGAAGCATGATTTGTATGTCCGGAAAGCCCAGTGTCAGTTGCTGAAGCATTTCTGCTATTTCATCATTCAGGTTATCCGTATCAATCACAACAACCTTTGGCTTTTCTTCTGAAAAGAAATCGGAATAAAACTTAAAATTGTGAAATATTTCAAAATTCTCTGCACCTATTTTCACAAGGATTTCCCTGATCTCATAGCTCTCATCTGCATCATAGCAAAGAATAGAAATCTTTGCATCAAAATATGAATCATTCTTATTCGTATACTCTTTTAATATATCAAGTGTCTTCAGATATTCTCTCTCATACTTCAATATTTCTTTATTAAAAATTTTATTATTATCTTCGGATATCTCAACGAACTGTATACCATAGCTGAATCCCTTTTCTCCATCCACAGACTTTCTTAAAACTCTTGCTGTTGCAGTAAAACTGTTTTGCGATGTAAAGGTTATTTTGATACTTATAAGGGAATTCAGCTCGATATCCGCTCCGGATACTACCATTGCTCCGCCGCGGCTTATATTCTTTGCTATACTTTCAATCAACCGGTCTTTAACTTCCAGCGTTACTTTAAGATTTGTATCAAACCTCATATACTTTCTCAAGTTGAAATACCGCTGCGCCATTATCAGCTTTACGGTAATTACTACAGGCTGGCCTGATCCCTTGTATGCAACCTTTCCGCTTACTATATACTCATATCCGAACCTCTGGAACTTAATAATGACCTCATCTTCTATATTAAATACACTTGTGCTATCCAGATTTACAACTATGTCAACACTTTCTTCCGTTGCAAAAAGCATTGGAGCAATAATCCATGTATCCATCGGGCCGAATTTCACCTTTAAGATATTCAAATGCTGCATTACTTCACATAACTCATCAGGCTTTATTATAGTAATCTTCATACAAACTCTCCTCATTGACACTTTAATTGCTGAATGATTATCTTCATAGACTGTAGCATATTACAATATAAGATGTATGAAAGTTGCTTTCTCATCTACCTACCAGACCCCAGCCAATAATAAAAGCTTTTATCAGTTTCCGGAAATGGATTAAGATGTGTTTATAGCTCAGAGCATATTGAAAGTTTATATATTTTATTTTATACCTAAATTGTTATGTTGTGAAGTATAAATGATAAATTGCATATCGGATAAACATAAAAAACCCGCAGTAATCTGCGGGTTTTTTATTTCAGGAGTGTGTATTAATACATTCCGCCCATTCCGCCCGGCATTCCGCCTCCTGGCATTGGAGCTTCTTTTTCAGGCTGATCTGCAACAACGCTCTCTGTAGTAAGAACCATTGATGCTACTGAAGCAGCATTTTGGAGAGCTGATCTTGTAACCTTAGCCGGATCAACTATACCTACTTCAATCATATTTACATATTTTTCATTCAATGCATCAAAACCTATGCCTAATTCGCTGTTTTTAACCTTTTCAACTATAACAGAGCCTTCAAGACCTGCATTTGCTGCTATTTGTCTTACAGGTTCTTCAAGAGCCTTAACAATTATCTGAACACCTGTTTTTTCATCACCGGAAGTACTATCGAGGAGCTTGGAAACTTTGGATATTACATTGATAAGTGCTGTTCCTCCTCCTGATACGATACCTTCCTCAACAGCTGCTTTTGTAGCTGCAAGCGCATCTTCTATCCTTAATTTCTTTTCCTTCATTTCTGTTTCAGTTGCAGCACCTACCTGGATAACAGCTACCCCGCCAGAAAGTTTTGCAAGTCTTTCCTGAAGCTTTTCCTTATCGAAATCAGAAGTAGTTTCTTCAATCTGAGCTTTGATAGAGGCAATTCTCTTTTTGATATCATCCTGACTTCCTGCACCATCAACAATGATTGTATTTTCTTTCTGTATTTTAACCTGTCTTGCTTTACCAAGCTGGTTAATCTTGGTTTCCTTAAGGTCTAAACCTAACTCTTCAGTAATAACTTCACCGCCGGTAAGAATTGCTATATCCTGCAGCATAGCTTTTCTTCTGTCACCAAAACCGGGAGCCTTAACAGCCACACAGGTGAATGTTCCTCTAAGCTTATTGACAACCAATGTTGCAAGAGCTTCGCCTTCAATATCTTCAGCTATTATTACCAGTTTCTTACCCTGTTGAACAATCTGTTCAAGAACAGGAAGTATATCCTGGATATTTCCTATTTTTTTATCTGTAATCAAAATGTATGGATCATCAAGTACTGCTTCCATTTTCTCAGTGTCAGTTATCATGTAAGGTGATACATAACCTCTGTCAAACTGCATACCTTCAACTACTTCAAGGTTAGTACCCATTGTTTTTGACTCTTCAACAGTTATAACACCGTCATTAGTTACTTTTTCCATAGCATCTGCAATCAGGTTTCCGATAACTTCATCATTTGCAGAGATAGAAGCAACTCTGGCGATATCTTCCTTACCTTTGATCTTCTGACTGATTTCCTTTATTCCATCAACAGCCGTATCAACCGCCTTACTGATACCCTTTTTGATAATCATTGGGTTTGCTCCGGCTGCTACATTTTTCATTCCTTCTCTGATAATCGCCTGAGCAAGCAAGGTTGCTGTAGTAGTACCGTCACCTGCTACATCGTTAGTTTTTGTAGCAACTTCCTTTACAAGCTGTGCTCCCATGTTTTCGAATTTATCTTCCAATTCGATTTCCTTAGCTATAGTAACACCATCGTTTGTAATCAATGGTGAACCGAACTTCTTATCAAGAACCACATTTCTTCCCTTTGGTCCAAGTGTAACTTTCACAGTGTCAGCTAACTGGTTAACTCCACTTTCCAGAGCGCGTCTAGCTTCTTCACCGAATTTTATTTCCTTTGCCATATTATATACCTCCTTAAGTAAAATTAAAATCGTTTGGTCTGTACCGCTTAAGTCCCAGTGCTTTTATCTTTAAACATTAATCCCGGGACATAATCCAAAAAACTAAAACCGCATTATTCAACTACTGCCAGAATATCACTCTGTTTAAGGATTGTATATTCCTGACCGTCAAACTTAACTTCTGTACCTGCATATTTGCTTATAAGTACTTTATCCCCAACCTTAACTTCCATCTTTATTTCCTTACCTGTTTCTGTAACTGTACCAGGTCCAACAGCAACTATTTCAGCTACCTGTGGCTTCTCCTTAGCGGAACCTGGCAAAACTATACCGCTTTTTGTGGTTTCTTCGCTTTCAAGCATTTTAATAACGACTCTGTCGCCCAATGGTTTTATTTTCATAAGTTTTACCTCCTCTTAATTCTCGCATTGTTAGCACTCACTTAAACTGAGTGCTAATCACATTAATTATATTATATAATATCCAAATTTGAATCAAATATGTGTTTTTAGCAAATTAATTAGTTTTTAGCAAATTTGAACTGTTTTCCTGGCAAATTAATGCGATTTCTCCGTTTTTCTTTTTTTTTCTAAGAATAATGATGCCCACTGGCTCTACTAGAGCCAGTGGGCATCATTATTACAACTTTATTTCTCTCTATTTACCCCCTCGGGGAAATATGACCTTAAACAAATTCTGAGCTCCGATGTTCAGGAACTTAACCTCGCCCAAATCTTCAAAGGCCTTTCTCATACGGTTCATTCCAATTCCCGACCTTAAAAATCTCCTTTTTGTATCCAGCGTCAATAATCTTTGATATAACCATGGATTTCTGCGATCAGGATTATTTTCCTTAACAAACTTATATATGCTGTTATTTGCTATCAAAGCACCCGGATTACTTATTTCTATATTCTTAGGTGTAACAGTAACCGTCACTCCTCTTGAATTGTCAAGATAGTCCCTGTGTACGAGAGCATTTGCTATAGCTTCTTCCACTGCCTCCAGGGGATAATTACAATCTTTTATGATCTCCTTTAAATGAGCTGAAGCACTATCCAGCATATTCAGTATGTTTCCATAAAAACACCTGGCCTCCTCCTGGTTTACAACTTTTATATATACATGGGGAAGAAATAAGGACGGGTTGTGCCCGAAAAGCAAAAGTCCGCCAATGGTTGGATGATATCCGTCTCCATCCGCCTTTTCACCGATTATGCCCATTGCCTCCAGTAGGATCTCACTGGGTCTTTCTGTGATTACATTCAGGCTTGCAAAGTACTGCCTTATCAGATCACTGTTGAGTTCTGCCATTTCAGCATTCTTAAGAATAACGGTTTCATAAGTCATCAAACCGTTTTCCTGAAGCAGATTCGCTATCTCACCTCTTCTTGCTGTGTCGGTTGTGGAACCCCTTCTTATATAAAAAGCTCCGTTCTGTATCATCTGGTGGGGCTGCTGACTGCTCCTGAAAATGGTAAGTACTGCTACGCATTTATCTTCAATATGAAAAAAGTCTGCAGAAACCGGTACAGGTGGGTCACATCTGTTATAGATTATTTGTTGGATTTGTTCCTCTTTAAAGCTGCACTGATCTATTCCCAATACCCTTTTTGTTTTATCCTCTATGCCGAAAACAATATATCCCCTTCCACCTCTGGAATTCGCAATAGCAATTACATCCTTAGTCAGCTCCTTTTTCTCACTTTCAGTATTAAGAGTCAAGCTGGCTTTGAAATCCAACTTGGGCCCTTCTTCCTGCTTCAGTAATTGCTTAAGCTTGTTGATATCCATGGTATCCCCCAGACTATGTGATTGAGATTGGATAAACTTCCTCAATATATGCTATATTATTAAATTCACGCACTATGCCGGTTTGAATAATTCAGCCGACAAGACAGATTATTTTCGTTTATTTAAATTGAACTTTTACCTCTTCATAAAGAGCGTTAAGTTCCGGCTCACTTAAGAAACCTTGTGCCGCTCCATTTTCACCAATTTTATATGATGAAAAAACTATTGCCTTTTTAAGTGATTCATATGGATCTCCACTTATTGAGTAGAAATGCACGAAGGCTGAAAAAAGTGAATCCCCTGCTCCTATAGTATTTACAATTTTTCTTGTTTTTACTGCATTAAACCGTCCCATAAATTTATCTTTTTTGACGTATAGCAGTGCACCTTCTGCTCCAAGCCCCATAACCAGTATCTCGTTATGGTATTCAGCTGTTACGCTTGCTGCAAAACTTTCATATGGCTCCTGTAGCTTCTCATTGCTCATAAAAACAATGTCGGCATACTGCATAAAATCTTTATTATACTCATCATGTATGTTGGAAACCACGTGTACATCAGTAGCTATTATTTTACCTGCCTCTTTCGCTCTTTTCAGAAAAGGCCTGGAAAAGTTAATGTTGCAAAGAGCCAAAATCCGGCAATCCCTTGATGCTTCATCAAACAGTTCCAGAGGATACTCCGTCTCCTGCACATCCTTAAGGTCTACATTTATCATTCTCCTACCGTCATCATCATATAGAATGACAGACTGGGGAGTACTCTTAAGTATGTCTAGAACATTACAGGTACTAATGTTCTCACGCTTCAATCCTTCGAGCGCGCTCAAACCGTTCAGGTCTTTCCCTACAAGCGATATCAGCTTAGAATTGGTCCCAAGGCAGTTCAGGGCTTTGCATACATTGACTCCCACACCGGAAACACCTGAATTTATTCCCCAGAAAGGATACTCAACGGGTGAATATTCAACGGGAAATGATTTGATTTTAGCATTGACCTCGATATTGATCAATCCTGATACTAATATATTATTCATTTTTCCCCCTAAACAAACGTATTGTGCTTATTAAGTTAACTCATAATAAAATCAACTGGCACAATAGACTAATTCAGCCGCTTCTATCTTCTCCCGGCCAATTCCTTATATATATCCTCAAGCTTTACGCCTCTTTCAACCATCAGTACACAAAGATGATACATAAGGTCTGCTATTTCGCCCTTGATTTCCGAGCCATCTTTATTCTTTGATGCTATAATAACTTCAGCCGTTTCTTCTCCCACTTTTTTCAGGATCTTATCTATACCCTTTTCAAACAGATAGTTTGTATAAGATCCTTCTTTCGGGTGTAATTTTCTGTCTGCAACAACATTGTAAACTTCCTGCAGTACTTCCGATAAATCTGCTGAAGAACTATGTTTGGCAGTATCTACACTTTCAGTTGCTTTGCTTTCTTCCACTGCTGAACTACCTGTTGTATTTTTGATACTCTCCATATCCATCTTCCTGAAAAAGCAGGAATGATGTCCCGTATGACAGGCTGAGCCTTTCTGTTCCGCTTTTATCAGCAGCGTATCTCCGTCACAATCATAACTTATGGATTTTATATATTGAAAATGCCCGGAAGTTTCACCTTTAAGCCAAAGTTTATTTCTGCTTCTGCTCCAGTAATGCACTGTACCTGTCTCAATGGACTTTTCCAGGGCCTCCCTGTTCATATACGCAACCATAAGAACTTCATCTGTTCTGTCGTCCTGAGTGACTACAGGAATCAAACCTCTATCATCAAATTTCAGTTCATCAAACAAATCTGCCATTTTCTCCTCCAAAATAATACATATTACAGCCTTACCTCTATCTGCCTATCTCTCAGATACTTCTTTAAATCGCGTATTTCCATTTCCCTGAAATGAAAGAGTGATGCAGCCAACACAGCATCAGCTTTTCCCTCAGTCAGGGCATCATAGAAATGTTCCATAGTACCTGCTCCGCCTGAAGCGATAACAGGTATTTTTACACTTTCAGATATTTTTCTGGTTAATTCTATATCATAACCGCTTTTAGTACCATCACAGTCCATACTTGTCAGAAGTATCTCTCCTGCGCCAAGCTTTTCTGCTTCGATAGCCCATAAGACAGCATCCTTGCCTGTATTTACTCTTCCCCCGTTCAGGTATACTTCCCACCCTGAGCCGTCCTGTCTTTTCTTAGCATCTATGGCAACAACCACGCATTGGCTTCCAAAACGCCAGGCAGCCTCGGATATCAACTCCGGCCTTTTTAGAGCTGCAGAATTCACCGATATCTTATCTGCTCCGGCTTTAAGTATTTCCCTGAAATCTTCTACTGTTCTTATACCGCCGCCTACAGTAAAGGGTATGAATACTTGTTCAGCTACCCTGCTTACAACATCAAGCATTATACTACGGGCATCACTTGAAGCTGTAATATCGAGGAAAGTAAGCTCATCTGCACCGGCTTTATCATATATAGCCGCAATTTCAACAGGATCACCGGCATCTCTTATATTTACAAAGTTTACACCCTTTACAACCCTGCCTGCATGTACATCGAGACAAGGTATAATTCTCTTAGTTAGCATATTTTTCACCTCATAAAGACCCCAGCCTCAGACTAACCCTTAGCAAGTTTTATTGCTTCCTCTAAATCCACATCTCCTGTATAAATGGCCTTGCCTACAATTACGCCAGGCATCCCTATATCTTTAAGATTTTTTATATCTTCGATTTTTCCAACCCCACCCGAAGCAATTACATTTATGTTTACTGCCTTTACCATCTCTTCCATTGCCTTAAGATTTGGGCCTGAAAGCATCCCATCCCGTGAAATGTCAGTATATATAATTGTTTTTGCCCCCAGGTCTTCCATCTTCTTAGCAAACCCTACAGCAGTGAATTCACTGGTTTTTGCCCATCCTTCTATGGCAACCATCCCGTCTTTTGCATCAATTCCTATAACAATATTTTCTCCGAAAGTTTTTAAAGCCTTCTTCACCAGATCCGGGTCTTTCACGGCAGATGTACCGAGTATTATCCGTTGAATTCCCTTGCAGAGGATAATTTCTATTGTTTCTATACTCCTTATTCCACCACCTACCTGCACGGGAATTCCCAGCTTAACAGCCATTTCACTGATTGTTGCAATATTCTGGGGTTCTCCCGTCCTGGCTCCGTCCAAATCTATAATGTGAAGGTATTCAGCACCAAGATTTTCCCATTTAAGTGCCATTTCTACAGGGTTATCCGAATATACAGTAACATCAGTGAATTTCCCCTGTGCCAGTCTTACACATTTACCATCCTTAATGTCTATTGCAGGATAAATAATCATAAACTTCCTCCCAAAAGTATGTTTGCACTATTAACTTTATGTAAATTAAAAGGGACATTCCTTAACGTAAAGAAATGCTTCGTGTTCTAAAAAGCCGTGTCCCCTAACCTTGTTATCCAATTTTTCAGAATCTGCAAACCTAAATCCCCGCTTTTTTCCGGGTGAAATTGGGTTGCAAATACATTTCCCTCAGCCACTGCCACATCAAATTGAATTCCATAATCGGTAGTTGCAGCCACAATACTCCTATCCTCTGCTTTCAGATAATAGGAGTGTACAAAATAAACATAAGATTTCTCAGGTAACTCTTTGAACAAAGGAGATCCACCATTAATCTTTATGGAATTCCATCCCATGTGGGGAACCTTTAGACCCATATTCTGGGGAAGCTGCCGGATTGCGCCCCTTAGTACACCCAGTCCGGGAACCCTTTCTCCGCCTTCCTCACTATAGTCAAACAACAGCTGCATGCCAAGGCATATTCCCAGGAAGGGCTTATTGCTGTTTATAACATTTCTTACCACATCAACCATACCATACTTTTCAAGACTCTCCATTGCATCTGCAAAAGCGCCTACTCCCGGAAGTACAACTGCATCCGCAGCCATAATATATTCCCTGTCCGATGTTACTACAGCCTCAGCACCAATAAAGTGGAAAGCCTTTTCAACACTTCTCAGATTACCAACACCATAATCTATTATTGCTATCATAAATATCGCTCCTGTGCCACGATGGTTATAGGCAGAACAGGTGGAACAGGTTTTAGCCCATTCCACTCATTCTGCCTACTTCCATCCATTTAATCCAGCTTCCTGCCGGTTATCCTTTCATATGCCTCTACATACTTCGCCTCTGTCTTCTTTACCACATCTTCAGGCAATTCAGGCGCAGGCGGCTTTTTATCCCATTTGACAGCTTCAAGATAATCCCTTAAGTACTGCTTGTCAAAGCTTTTTTGCGGTCTTCCGGGTTCATACTCATCCATAGCCCAGAACCTTGAATTGTCAGGTGTAAATATTTCATCTGCTATTACAAGCTCTCCATCCAGCATACCGAATTCAAACTTTGTATCCGCCAAAATGAGGCCTTTGCTTTCAGCATGCTTACTTGCCTTATTATATAAGGCAATGCTTATATCTTTAAGCTTGTTGGCCAGCTCACTTCCGATTTTCTTAACCAGCTCGTCAAAACTGATATTTTCGTCATGCCCCTCAAGAGCCTTAGTTGACGGCGTAAATATAGGCTCAGGAAGCCTGTCTCCCTGCTTGAGTCCTTCAGGCAGTTTTATTCCACAGATACTTCCGCTTTTCTGGTAGTCTTTCAGACCTGAGCCCTCAAGATACCCCCTCACTATGCATTCAGCCGGTACCATCTCAAGCTTCTTAACCAGCATTGATCTTCCCTGAAGCTCCTTCTTATACTCCGAAAGTCCCGCGGGATACTGGCTTACATCTGAAGTAATAACGTGATTTCCGATTATATCCTTTGTATAGTCAAACCAAAACTCAGAAATCATGTTAAGTACATTCCCTTTATTAGGGATAAGATTCGAGAAAACAACATCAAATGCAGAAATTCTGTCCGTCACTACAACGAGCAGTTTGTCTTCCAGATCATAAACATTCCTTACCTTGCCTTTTATAAACAAAGGAAGGTTAATAAAGCTTGTGTCGTTGATCAGCATCATTTTCATCCTTTCGTAAATTGTTTTTATATATAATTTATATTACACCTTTTGTGGACATGACTCCTTCTATCCTCTCATCTACCTTTGTCGCCTCATCCAGAGCTCTGCCGAAAGCCTTATAAACAGCTTCTATCATGTGGTGGTTATTGCTACCGTACAATACCTTTATATGCAAGTTTAGTCCGGCATTAAATGCTACTGCTCTAAAAAATTCCTCCACAAGCTCTGTATCCATGTCCCCTACCTTGTCCTGGGTAAATTGCGCATCAAATACGAGAAACGGTCTTCCTCCGAGGTCTATTGAAACCATTGCCAGAGATTCATCCATAGGTACAAAAACAGTCCCATACCTTTTAATGGATTTTTTATCGCCCAAAGCTTCTTTTAGTGCCTGACCCAGTACTATTCCTACATCTTCCACCGTATGGTGCGCATCCACATACAAATCACCGGCAGCTTTGACATTCAAGTCAAAAAGTCCGTGCCTGGCAAACAGGTTCAGCATATGATCGAGGAAACCTACACCTGTTCCGATATCAGTCTTTCCACGGCCGTCAATATTAAGCGATAATACAATATCAGTTTCTCCTGTTTTTCGTCCAACCTCAGCAATTCTGCCCATAGCAACCTCCTGTATTGCGCTTTGCAGCTTTTTGTCCGCTTTAATTATACCAGACATATCCTGCACAATTCTACAAATTTATTTGATTATTTCCTTTAAAGCTTCTACCACCTTATTCATATCTTCATCAGTTCCTATACTCACTCTTAAGAAATTATCTATTCTGGGTTTTTTAAAATGTCTCACTAGTATTCCCTTATCCCTTAGTTCCTTGAAAATAACACCAGCATGTATCTCAGGATGACTGATGAAAATAAAATTTGCCTTTGAATCCGTTACTCTGAATCCTATAGAATTAAGTTCTTTAGAAACCCTTTCCCTGGTGTTTACTATTTTGGATACCGTCTTCCTGAAATACTCCTCATCCCTGAAGGCCTCAGTTGCTGCGATCAGTGCTATGCGGTCCAGAGTATAGGAATTGAATGAGTTCTTTATCCGGTCAAGGGCTTCTATCAGGTCTCTGTGTCCTAATGCAAATCCTATACGGAGTCCTGCAAGAGAACGTGATTTTGACAGTGTCTGTACGACCAGCAGGTTAGGATATTCATCAATCATACTTACTGCTGACTGCCCTCCGAAGTCGATATATGCTTCATCTATAATGACTACCCTGTCAGTATTTCTATTCAGTATATTCTTTATGGATGATATGTCCATACACTGTGCCGTAGGGGATTTGGGGTTGGATATTATTATGCCGCCGTTATCCTGGAAGAATTTATCTTCCGGAATACTAAAGTCCTCATCCAACTCCACGGTTTTATAATCTATATTGAACAAGTCCGAATACACAGGATAAAAAGTATATGTAATATCCGGAAAAAGTATGGGCTTGCCTGGGTTAAAAAACGCCATATATGCAAATGCTAGCACTTCATCGGAGCCATTGCCTACAAAAACCTGCTCTTTCTTCAGCTTATGATACTCCGCTATTGTTTCGCGCAGCCCGTTGCAATCCGGATCAGGATACAGGCGCAGACTTTCATCCGCAGCTCTCTTTATACTTTCGATGACTTTTGGTGACGGCGGATAAGGATTTTCGTTCGTATTAAGCTTGATATATTTTTTATCCTTTGGCTGTTCCCCGGGAACATATGGTTCTATACGCTTTACAAGCTCACTCCAGTATTTACTCATAGGTATATCACCTCTCAAATTCACTGATTTTCTCAATATATTTTAACAATTGGGATTTTCACTCAAATACTCCAGTATTGTCTCGTATACTTTGTCTTTATATGATAAGTTTTCAGGCAGTTGTTTAAAACACTCAACCTTTCCCATTTCACTCCACTCAGGCTTTTCAACCAGGTTTTCGACTCTGGCGGTAAAAATAGCTGCTTTCTTCTTCTTCCCTGGTTTTTTTATAGTATAGTACCCTATAAGCTTCATTTTCTCAAGTATGATACCTGCTTCCTCATATGCTTCTCTTTCAATGCACTGTTCTGGTGTTTCGTCGGCTTCTCTCTTTCCGCCAGGAAACTCCCATGACTTCCGGCGTTTATGAAAGGACAAGATAAAGCCGTCTTTATAATAAGGAATCAGTATTGCGCCCATACAGTCCTTAACATCAGTTGGTGAAATATTACCAAGTATTACACTGACATCTCCTCTGGGACCCTTCAAATGGGTTTCACGGGTGTGTTCGTCCATTTATTTTTCAAACCTCACTCTTATGGCGTTGGCGTGTGCCGTCAACCCCTCAGCTTCCGCAAACAGTATTACATCATCCCTTACCTTTTCCAATGCTTTCCTTGTATATGATATCACACTCGACTTTTTAATAAAATCGCCTACATTCAGCGGTGAAAAGAATCTTGCTGTCCCGTTTGTAGGCAATACATGATTCGGTCCTGCAAAATAATCTCCCAAAGGCTCTGAGGCATAATGTCCCAGAAAGATAGCCCCTGCATTTTTTATACTTCCAAGCATGTTAAAAGGTTCTTCTACGCATAACTCCAGATGTTCGGGTGCAATATCGTTGACTATTTCCGCCGCTTCATCAAGATTTTCAACGATTACTATGGCACCATATTTTCTCAGAGATTGCATAGCAATCTCTTTTCTGGGAAGCACCGCTACCTGTCTTTCCAGCTCGTAAATCACTTCATTTGCAGTTTTCTCAGATGTTGTTACAAGAATAGAAGAGGCCAGTGTATCATGCTCTGCCTGTGACAGAAGGTCTGCCGCTACAAACGCAGGGTTGGCACTTTCATCTGCAACTACAGCTATTTCACTTGGGCCTGCAATAGCATCAATATCGCAATACCCGTAAACAATCCTTTTTGCCATAGTAACATAAGCATTCCCCGGACCTACTATTTTGTCAACCTTTGGAACTGTGTCCGTACCAAAAGCCAAAGCTGCAATTCCCTGAGCTCCGCCTGCCTTGTATATTTCATCTACTCCTGCTTCCCTGGCGGCAACCAGTACCGCAGGATTTATGCCGTTTGTCTTGGGAGGTGTAATCATTACTATTTTCTCTACACCCGCGACCTTGGCAGGAACTATATTCATCAAAACAGAGGAAGGATATGCTGCTGTCCCTCCCGGCACGTATACTCCCACCACACTTAGAGGTCTGTACAGCTGCCCCAGTATGACACCATCACCTTCAGTTGTAAACCATGAGTTTTCTTTCTGCTTTTCATGAAAACTACGGATATTCTCTTTAGCTCTTCTTATAACTCCGATAAGCTCCTTATCTACACGCTTATACGCCTCATCAATCTCCTGTTCCGTAACCTTAAGCATATCCGGTGTCATATCAACCTTATCAAACATACCGGTGTAGTCAAGCAGAGCTTTGTCTCCATTAGCCTTCACATTGTTTACTATATCTTCAACACGTTTTAGTATATCTCCAAGCTCAAACTGGCTTCTTTCACTCAATTTTTTATATAAAACGCTTCCATCGCTGTTTCTCAAATCAATTTTCTCTATCATTACTACCATTCCTTTCATAACTCTCAGGACACAAGCTGTAGAACAAATCCTGTGTGTAGGGCCGCTGTTTTTATGCCTGTTCCTTCGTCTTTTCCAGCTGCGTTCTTACGCCGTCGATAATTCTGTTTATTCTCTCGCTTTCCATCTTCAGGCTTACCCTGTTTACAACCATTCTTGCGCTTATGTCGGCTATAGTATCCAGTACGACAAGTCCGTTTTCCTTTAGGGTCCTTCCACTTTCAACAAGGTCTACAATTACCTCTGACAGCCCTACAAGGGGCGCAAGCTCCACAGAACCGTTAAGCTTGATAACTTCAATGGATTCACGTCTTTTATGTTCAAAATACTCACGCGCTATTCTGGGGTATTTTGTAGCGACCCTTTTATTATTCAGTTGATCCAGCCGTCCCTGCAGTGCTGCCGGTCCTGCGACCACCATCCTGCACGCAGCAAAACCAAGGTTTAGCACCTCGTACAGATGTCTTCCTTCTTCAAGCAAGGTATCCTTTCCTACTATACCGATATCCGCAGCCCCGTATTCTACATATGTAGGTACATCCGCAGGTTTCGCGAGAAAAAACTTGATCTTGTTCTTTTCATCGGTAAGTATAAGCTTTCTTGATGAATCCTTCAGTTCTGAACAATCAATGCCTATGGCCTCGAAAAGCTCTATAGATAAGTCAGTCAGCCTTCCTTTAGAAAGTGCAATAGTTAAATACCTCATGATTCCCCTCCAGTTCTATTTCCAAACTGTACCGCAGCCTGTCATTTGCTTGTCAGCTCGGTTACGCTTGTACGGTCCACTTCCCCGGTTTCTATATTGTGTACCTCGATGTTGTCTTTATCCAGTATATATATTATCCCGCCTATTCCCTTACTTTTTGCATATTCTTTCACATTAAGTATATCACCATTTGTTATGCTCATTTCTACCTTCAGGCCTTGTGCACGAAGCTCTTCACAAACCTCAAACGCAGTTTTCCTTCCATCCTCCTTATAGCTTATCATACTGTCTATCTGAGGCCTCTCTGTTTCAATCTTCTGCCTGTCTATAGCCATCATAACCATGTTTATTCCTAATGAAAATCCTGTTGCAGGACATTTCATGCCAAATTTGTCAACAAGACTGTCATATCTTCCTCCGCTCAGGATAGGAAATCCTACCCCATAGGTGAACCCTCTAAAAATAATGCCCGTATAGTAATTCAAACTTTGAACCATGCCCAGGTCTACAGATACGTACTTACTGAGTCCATAATCATCAAGGATTTTCAATACCTGCCTCAGATTTTCAAGAGCATCCAGCGATCTTTTATTTATGTTTATCTTTTCAACCCTGTCAATGACATCGATCGAACCAAACAACCTCGGAAGGCTTAATATCAACTCTTTGAGGTCATCCCTGATATTATGCGCCTTTACCAGTTCTTCAATACCGAGATAATCCTTCTTGTCTATGAGAATTCTCATCTGCTCTATGTCCTGTGCGGAAAGCCCCGTCTCTTCCATAAGTCCCTTGAAGAATTCCACCTGGCCGATGTCTATCTGGAAGCTTTCGAGTCCGGTTGACCTAACGGCTTTTATGGCTGAAGCTATAACCTCAGCGTCAGCCTCCGGATTACTTGCTCCTAATATTTCCAGCCCTGCTTGTGTAAACTCCTTCTGTTTACCGCCTCCAAGCTCGTTATATTTGAATGCATTACCCAAATAGAAGATTTTCATGGGGAATTGCGCTTCTTTGTATTTGGTCGCAACCATTCTTGCTATGGGAACAGTTATATCCGGTCTCAGTACCAGTATTCTGCCCTGCTGGTCAAAAAATTTGAACATTGTTTCCTGTGGCGTAAGTTCAGTATCAGAAGAGAAAACGTCATAAAACTCCAGCGTGGGGGTTTCCACCTCACAATATCCGCAGCTTCTGAAATATCTTCTGATGCTCTCCTCAAGATTCCTTTTTATAAAACATTCTTCAAACAATATATCCTGTACACCCTCAGGCGTATATATCTTCCACTTACCCAAAACGAGCACCTCACTTTATCGCTTTATCATGTTAAAGTAGTAAATTAATGAATTAAAATAATTATAATGTGATTTTTTTCCCTTGTCAATAATATACCACAAAAATGAATAAAAAAAATGACCCCCGTTTTGATACAGGAATCATCTTTTATATCATAACCTCTTTATAATACTATTCCAGGTGCAAGCGTCCTTTCCGGCAGCAATTATACCTGCAATATCCTTTAATGCTATAAACTGTCACCTGATTTGCGCTTCATACCCATCGGGATTAATTCTGAAATCATCGGATTCACCTGTTATGAAACCTTTCATATATGCAGCCTTGCCCTTTACACTATCCAGTATGCTCTCCTCGACATCCCAACTGAATTCTATTGATTTTCCCGGCTCAATGACAGTCTCCGTCAAAGCCATTATGAAAAGTTTATCTGAAGACCATCTGTATAGAACCTCTTTATTTGAATCAAGCAAAGCAAAGTCAAACTTTTGTCCCGAGGAATGCTTGATGGTAACAGGGGTTTCTGAATTGTTTACAATCATAAGCTTCAGCTTTAAGCTGTCCTCGCCTTTTTCTGCTACAGGTACTACCTGTACTTCCTCACTGAGCGACTTCAATACGTTTAGCAATCTGTAAGTTACCATTACAGCTTCAGACCTTGTAGTTTTATGTTCCGGATGGAACATGTTTTTTCCTTTTCCCAATACAAGCTTCAGTAGCTGAGCCTTAATAAAATCGTTTTTATATGCAGGATTTATTTTATCTGCATCAGCAAAAGGCTCAGGCATCATTTTAATGAGCGAATAGTTTCCTCCTGTCTTATACTCCAGTGCATTAATAATGTAGTGAACCATCTCATCTCGGGGCAAAGTATCATTGGGCCTGAACTTACCCTTGTAGTCGATTATATTCGCTGTTACCAGGTCAATCAGTGCAGATGCGTAAATATCCTCATTCTTCACGTCTTCGAAGTAGTCTTTGACATCTGGAGCTTTAAAATACATAATCTGGATTCCGAGCGCCTTATGAAGCATCATCACGAATTCACTTCTCGTAATAGCTTTACCTGGAGTGAATTTACCGCTTTTGTCGGCAAAAATGCTTTTGTCGGCTACCTGGTTTATTGCTTCCTCTGCCCAATGCTTGTCGATGTCGGTAAACTTCTTATCAGTCGCCTTGCTGTCCCCAGCTTCCTTTGCAAATGCTAAAGTACTGGAAGAAATAACTGCTAAGATCAGTATGAATGCGATAATAATTTTCTTCATATAAATACCTCCAATCAATAAGTAAACCACATATCTTGTTATCAGAAACCAGTGTTTTATTCTAAAAGCAAGTTCATCATTTAAAATCTTTAAGCGCGCCTGATATTAAATGGTTAAAGAGAATTCTGTACTTTAATTCTCTCTATTTATTCTCTTTGTTTATTAGACTTATAGTAAGGCTATTTGTTCCGTAAAGTCATGTTAAGAAATTATTACATCCTTAAAATAATAAAAAACAACTGCATATGCAGGTTTAACCGCACGTGCAGCTGTTAATCGTAGAGTTACAGAAACATTCAATCAAAGTTATTGGATATTGCCGTTTACTTTATACTTTCAAACTGCAAAATCTCCAATGCCCTTTTAAAAGTAGTTGCCTGGTTTAGATCATATATGCCGGCTTTGATTTTCAAACCGTTTTCCTTCATATATTTCGCTAGTGATTCCCTTTCTTTCTTATCCAGCAGATCAATTTTTTCGACCGTTCTATAATCTGCTGTCTCACCGCTTTTTACCTCCAGGCGAAAGTGCTTGCCAATTTTCATTTCGTTTTTAGGCTTGAACAAGCCACTAAAATTCATAAACAAAATACCTCCGGCAATTGAAACTATGAGGATTATAGCTAATAGTACTCTCTTTTTCAACTTAACATCTCCGTTCAATCCAGGCTATGCGGATCTTATTCGCTGCCGGGTGTAATGAAGTCACCTGTTGCTCTGATATCCTCACCCGCATCAGCCGGTGTATACCCGTTCAGATCCTTCAAAAGATAATCTGCTATTGTTCCCTTGCCCGGTACGAGCTTTGGCAGTCCGTTCTCAACAATGGATTTGGTGTTTGGAGGCAGTGTCCAGTTGTGCTGCGACGTAGGCGAAGCAATACCAATACTCTGCAGAGCTTGTACCGCAACTGTCGTACAGTTGTTTGTCACCATATTATAGTCGCCGTTATAATTTATCATGAAATTGTATACTTTTTCTGCCTCTTCTGTAGTTATTTTATACTTTTTGCCTATATCCCACAAGCTTGTATTATCATCTCTTACTTCTCCATCCACGTCTGTCTTTAAAAGAATTTCTTTTTGGGATAGAGCATTTTTAGGCCAGAAACCCTTATAGTATATACGTCCGTCACCAAAATCCACCCGAATAAATGTATGACCTACAGAACGCGCACTGTTAAAATCAATAACAGTCCTGGTTCCCGGTACGGGCTGCTCTACCAATATTGCAACCGTAGGCTGCTTGATGATTTTGAAATCAGAAACTACTACTCCTGAATCAACGATCATATCTCCTACATCAGAAACAAGGACGCTTAATGTAACAGCTTTACCTTCATAGGCAGAAACATCAACTTCGACCTTTATTTCATCTGTGGATCCGTTAAACCCGGCTACACCAGCCTTCCATACCGATGTGTTCAGATTGCCCTTAGCCAGTACTTTAGCGCCTCCGGGGGTAATGAGCTTCACTATGTAAGAATCATTAAACTGTGAGCCGTACCATGTAGGCCATTCATTGGAAACAAACTTTATCCTGCCTACAAGCTTCGCTGCATCTTTTTCAACCTTAAAAGTCTGCTGTAGTGTACCGTCAGCAACAGAATTCCCTGCAGTAGTTACTATGGCCGAATACCCTGGAGTGGCAGCAGCTAACGCCTGGACCGGTTCTTCTGCAGCAGCAAAAGACTGGACAGATTCTGCTGCCTTAAAGCTTTCGTTTTGTTCAGCCGCAAATTCTGACCTGGTAATTGTGCCTTCATCAGAAGTGCTTTCAGCCTGCGGTATTACACTTGTAAAAAATGCAGGGTCCGGTACTTCTTCCTGTTTCTCATCTACCTGTGGTTCCGGCGGAGTATCTTCATCAATGACAGGAGGATACTCTTCCGGAAATACCTGCTCTTTAGGTACGATGATAACATTGCTTGACGCTTCCCAACCATCCAGAGTCCCGGATGAGAAATCCCCATTTGTCAGCTTTTCCTGGATAACTATCGGTTTTTTTATAGTAATCTGTACAGAATTATGAGTTACATATGGAGTGATATAGGATATCTCCGTTCCGGAAGCAGCTGAAACCGGGTCAAATGCAGTTACCATGCAAGAACCGTCTGTAGGCAGTCCCAGGAGGCTGAAATCCCCATTTTCATTAGTAGTTGTTGTAGACTTTGCATTGCTTTCTGCAAATTGGAGAGTAACTACAACATTGGCTGCTGTTTCTCCCGTATCAAATTTTACATTTCCCGTTACATTTCCGGCACCGGGAGTGGTCATAATTAAAACAAAGTCAGCTTTGAGCTCCGATTCATTGATAAAACCGTCTATTGAACCTGAATAATTTTCATTAGTTGCAGTAATTACGAAATTTTCGTTTACTGGTAAGTTATCAAAAATGACAGCTCCTGATTCGTTTGTGGTCCCCTGGTAGGTTGCCCCGGTGCTTACAACCGTGAGTGTAACACTTGAGCCGTTCAGAACGGTATTATCAGGAAGTTTAGTGATAACTGTAGCTGTTCCCGTGACCGGTATCAGAGTATCAGCTGCATACTGGATTTTAGCTGCGGTAGCATCAACGACCCATATTGTATCCGATTTATCAATATTTACCCCTACAGGGCTTGTAAACAATCCTGCTGTAGTACCTTTTCCAGCAAATGTGAAATTATTGTTTACACACTTTATATAACCTGATTGCCGTTCAGCGGCAAAAACATTTCCTAAGCTGTCTACACCCAATCCATACGGATAATTTGCAGAAAAACTACTTAAATACGAAAAATCTTTATCAAAACTCTGTACACGGTTATTGAAGGTATCACTTACCCATATATTATCCTCATTATCAATAGCCACATCATAGGGAGCTTTAAATTGTCCTTCTGCTGATCCGTTCATTCCAAAGGCTTTCCATGTTGCAGAAGCATCAGAGTTGTCAAACACACTAATACGATGATTATAAGTATCTGCTACATAAACTACATTTCCTTTTACGTACACACCCATCGGCTTGTTGAACTGAAGCGGACCATTTCCTGAAATGCCGCCCCATACCTGCCATTCATCTGCTTCTATGGTTCCATTGGCATTATCATCCTTGAACCTTACAACCCGGTTGTTGTACGTATCAGCAACATAAACACGGTCTTGTCCATCAGTTGCTATACCACTTGGCTTGTAAAACTTCCCTACTTCAGAGCCATAAGTTCCGTAAGCTGTCAAAAACTTACCCGACTTATCAAACTTAACAATACGGTTATTGCCAAAGTCCGATATGTACAGGTTTCCGTTCGAGTCGACAGCCGAATCTGTCGGTCCATTGAACGGGGCGTTATTCCCAGTCACACTAAAGTATGAAAAATTAAGCTCAGGTTGAATATTCGGAACAGAATCTGAATCTATTCCCAAATCACTGGCAAACAAAATATTGCCGGGTAAAAAAACAGTTGTCATCAAAATAAAAACCAAAAGACTGACCAAAATTTTTCTTATTGCCCTATACCTCACTGAACAAGCCTCCTTTCCAATTTTCACGACCCGTATATTTCCGGTCCGTATTCGGGGTATGCCCCATCAAAATTCTCTCCAACCCACCCATTTTGGGTAAAATCCTCGAATTTCCCCAATTCTTTCAGAACCGGAACTTCATACTCTTTCTTTTGCATACTAATACTCCTTTCACCTAAACTTTTTGGAATTACTTATTTCTTGGAATTCACTATTATTTACAAATAATTCCATATATGTTATATTATATATACGAGAATTCCCATTGTCTAGTACGCGCAGTAATATAATTTATTTCCCTGCTTCTGCTATATAAATGAAATCAGTTAAAGGAGTATACAAATGAAGATTGTTGTCGAAAAGGAGATCATTAAGACACGTTTGGATGATGAAATGGCAATACTCAACCAAAAGAATGGAAAGTATTTCAGTCTGAACAAAACCGGAATACGTATATTTGAACTTCTGCAGGAATGCGGAGAGACGGAAAAAGTCATTAATATAATGCTTGATGAGTATAGCATAGACGAAAGTCTATTAAGACGCGACTTTGACAATATTATGTCTCAAATGTTGAAAGCAGAACTGGTGGTGCTGTCTTGAAAGCCATTACAGGCTTCCTTAAACTTTCACATCCTCAACGTTTAGTCGCTTTAAGGCTTTTATGGTATATTATCCGTGCTGAATTTATTCTCCGGTTTATTCCTTATGCCACTGTGCAAAAAATTGTCTTTACAAAAAAGCCTTTACGCCGCCCCTCTTCTCCTGAACCGCTGCATACTCTGAACTGCCATTTAAGATTATTGGACATGGTATGCAGGAACCTTCCATGGATTCCCACTTGCTTGCGAAAAGCAATTGCATTACATGATTCACTGGCTGCACATGGTATAGATTCAACTATCAGAATCGGGGTCTGCCGCATACAAGGCAATCTGTCTGCCCATGCGTGGCTGGAATGCTGCAACCTGGAAGTGCTTAAAAACGGGACATATAGCTCACTATACTGATTTGAAAGCTGTACATATCCAACCATGGAGGGGTACTATGCAAAAAAATGGATATAAAATTCCTATCTACCGTGCATTCGGACTCAACATACAATGTGAACTGCCATCAGCACATACCTTTGGTATGGCCTGTGCGGGACAATCAGTTCCTGACGTTACCATACGTGTTTCAGATGTACCTGTTGATCTGGAAAATGTATTTTATAAAGACAAGTTCATATCGGCATCTAGCGGGTGTATTCTGCTAAAAATAGAGGGGATTGCCCGTTATCTTATTCGTGATGGGAAAGAAATTATTATACAAGTTGAGCCTGATGCTAGGGAAGGTGATGTAGCGACTTTTGCTTTCGGCTCCGCTTTGGGTACACTTTTATACCAACGCGGAATATTAGCCTTTCATGGCAGTGCTGTCCTGACTCCAAAAGGTGCTGTTATATTCACGGGTGAAAAAGGCGCAGGCAAGTCTACAACAGCTGCTGCCTTAAATGCAAAGGGACTGGATTTTATGTCCGACGATGTATGCGCTGTATATATAGAAGACGGTAAACCTATTCTTTACCCAGGCCTCTCACGGGCAAAGTTATCCATAGACAGCTACTCCCATATTAAAGGGTACGAGCCTGCTGAATCCCCCTTGTCTCCTGTATTGAAGAAGTATGGTGTTTCCTTCGGAAGCTGTATGAAGCCATCTCCTCTGCATGCGATTTGTGTTCTGGAAGCTGCTGTGGATAAGCCGGCGATTCGGAAGGTAAGTGGCGTCGAGCGCCTTTCATTATTATCCCGCCATATTTACCGCCCTTTGATTTATAAGCTTATAGCGCCTCCTTCGTTGCAATTCAGTCAATGCTCTGCCGTTTCAGCCAATGCGATTGCCATGCGTATTTATAGACCTGCCGATTACTGCATGATGGAAAGCTTTTTGGAACTGCTCCTGAATGCAGTTTTAGCTTAGTAATATACTTTTCCAAACTCCAAAGGAACTGTCATGTCAAAGTCTGTATCAAAGGAAGCGAGAAAAAGTCCTGCCGACAATCCTGGGAGAAGGATTCTCGAGCAGTCTTTCATTATATCAAATCCGGTTTCTCCTTTTATTATCCTTTGAAGTATAAGACGCATGTTAGCTATATTTAGCAGCCCGCATGCAAGTAGGGAGGATTCTATACACGCTATCGCCTGCAAAACATGGTGTCTGAAATTCCGTACCCTCGGAACAATATCTGAAGACTGCTGTCCCCTGTGCTTATTCAGCCTCACCTCATCAGGCAATATCCCTTCCATTCCGATTCTCATCATACGCCTGTCCATACCATCCTGAAAAAACATACTGTCAGGCAGGGAAAGAAGAAATTCCGTCAGCTTTATATCCATTGTAGGATCACGCACCTCTACTCCATTCCAGTAACTGTTGTGATACCATATATCAAAGAGGTTCATATTTACCTCTGCTATACTGGCGTGATCAACACTGTTTGTATCCTGTACACAGCCTGTACAAGACCTGAATAACTCACTGGATACAAACTGGAGATTCAAAAGAGGATATTCCTGTTTTACACTATATCTACAGTCGTGTATAGTTTTCCTTATCTTTCTCATGGTTCTTCCGCTCTTCTGCCTAACAAGTCTTAAATAATCCTTCCACGGGGTGTGGGGATAGTACTTCCACTTCGGTAAAAGTGTTATTTTGTGGGGAGACCATGAAACTGTACTATTTCCAAACTGGCCTGTCAGTAGTACACTGCAACCAGATTCTGCAGCCAGTGTAAGTATTTTATCTATCCAATATTGATTTGCAGCTGACACCTGAGGTCTTCCAGTACGAAGTATCTGCATCCTGATCGACTCAATAGGACTTACGCCTGCAGCATCTACTATTGTATGCCGGACATTTCCTTCCGCTGATATGGCTTTGGAAGCCAGAGTTCTCTCATCAGTAAGCCAGGAGCCAAAGGAGCATGCCTCATCAGGGTAACGTGGTGCCGCCGTCCATGTATGCAGAACCTTTCCATAAGGAATTAGTCCTCGTGCCGCCAATACACATACTGAAGACGAATCCAATCCTGCACTAAGCGTAGCACCAACTTCCGACTGACTCCTCAAACGTTTTTTGACAGCCTCGCTATAAAGTACTGAAAATCTATCAACAGCTTCCCTTTTATCCTTTATCCTGATTTGCCTTACTTGTGAGGGCCTCCACCAGACATGTTCATGTATCCTTCTATGTTTTACATCAATTCGGGAAGCAGGTAGGAGCTGGCTTATACCCTTCCAGCAGGTAGCCTCCGGAGCCAGCGGTACAGCGCATAACATCTGGGTAATAACCTGTATATCCGGTTCATGCGGTATGCCGGGTAACCCAGCAAGCGAGCCCGGGTGTGTTGCAAAGGCCAGAAACTCATCTCCACGAAAAAAGTAGAGGGAAGAATGTCCCCATGATCTGGCCAGCAGCAGCTCCATGCTTGAGCTGTCATAAGCTGCAAGCATCCAATCCCCTTCAATACGCACCGGTGCATCTGCACCCCACTTCTGCCAGGCAGCCCACATGAGTTGCAAATCTGTTGCATTATGACTGCAAGCCAGTTCTTCTATCAGCTCTTCCCTGTTGTAAAGCGAGCCGGCTCCTGCCAAAATCATATCCTCTCTCCCGATAGTAATCATATCCAATCCTGCATTTTTTGTACTGACAGGGATAGCTGCCGCAAGAGCAAGCGCACCACATATCTTCAGTTCAGTATATAAGCCTTCAGGCATATGCATGTTCTGCAGCAGCACTTTAGCATCGTCTATAGAAGCTTTATAGCCGTCAAAGTATATTTTTCCAGTAAAACCAGCCAGCATTTCCATCTCTCTTTTCTTGGGTAGCAAACTTCATAGTCATCTTGTTCATATCAATATTCTTAAGCATTATATCACCATTGGGATTAATTGTAAACTTATACAATAAATGCTCATGCAATTTACCACTGCATGAGCATCTATACCCCTTACTCAACCTATCTTGTTTAAATTCGCAAAAGCAGCCATAAGCCTTTTCATTCCAGCCTTCTCAAATTGGATTTCAAGCTTGAAGTCGTCTCCTTCTTTTTCAACTGAAGTTATTTCTCCTACACCAAATTTTTTATGCTCAACCTTATCCCCTGCAGCAAAACTCAAACCGGCCGGCGTTGGCTTTGAAACAGGGCTTGCTACAATTGAAGGTCTGAAGGATTTCATCTGAGCCTGATTACCGATACCAGCTCCTGTATTGATTATGCTGTCAACACTTCTTCCGAAGACTGGCTTTGCAGCCCCCAAACCACCCATCTGGCTACTTCCCGGCCTGCTGCCAAAGCCGGTTTCTACTCTGTTTTCTTTTATTTTATTAAGGTCATCTACAAGTTCAGCAGGAATTTCCTTCAGAAATCTGGAAGCCTTGTTATAAGTCGTGTTACCAAACAGAGTCCTGCTGAATGCATTTGTCAAAAAGAGCTTTTCCCTTGCACGGGTAATTCCCACATAGCAAAGTCTTCTCTCCTCTTCGACTTCATTTTCGTCCAGCATGGATCTATATCCGGGAAAAACCCCTTCCTCAAGACCGACCAGGAATACTACAGGAAATTCAAGACCTTTTGCACTATGCAGTGTCATAAGGATTACATTGTCTGCATCCGGATCAACATTATCAATATCTGCTACAAGAGATACATTTTCCAGGAAGCCCTCCAGGGTGTTTTCCATATCTCCTCTTGCCTCAAATTCCAGCGCTCCGGAAATTAATTCCTTAATGTTTTCTATTCTCGTACGGGATTCAGGTGTATCTTCATCTTCCAATTCTTTCAGTATGCCTGATTGTCCAATCACCTCACTAATCAGTTCCGATACCTTCATACTCTCTTTCAAAGCTCTGAATTTTGATATAAGCAATACAAAGTTCTGCAATTTTCCTGCCGCTCTCTGTAAGTCCGGAATTTCATCAGCAGACGAAATAATTGCAAATATACTGCAGCCACGTTTGTTTGCTATATCCTCAGCTTTACCCAGAGTAGCATCACCTATTCCCCTCTTTGGAACATTGATGATTCTCTTCAGGCTTATGTTATCCGCAGGATTTTGTATTACCCTGAGGTATGCTATTACATCCTTGATTTCTTTTCTATCATAGAATCTCAGGCCTCCGACTATTTTGTAAGGGATGCCTTCCTTCATAAGCGTATCTTCTATAACACGGGACTGGGCGTTCACCCTGTAAAGTATGGCAAAATCCTTATATGACTTGTTATCAAGCCTGCTGAGTTTTTGGATCTCATTGCCTACAAAGAACGCTTCATCATGCTCGTTATTTCCCTGGTATAGCTGGATTTTGTTTCCTTCGGTATTATCAGTCCACAGACTCTTGGTCTTTCTGCCTGTATTGTTCTTTATCACACTATTTGCCGCATCAAGTATAGTCTGGGTAGAACGGTAATTCTGCTCGAGTTTTATGGTTTTACATCCTTTAAATTCCTTTTCAAAGTCAAGAATATTCCGTATGTTAGCCCCTCTCCATCCGTAGATGGACTGATCATCATCTCCCACGACACAAAGATTTTTGCTTCCCTGTGCCAGAAGGCTGACCAAAGAATACTGGGCAGTATTTGTATCCTGATACTCATCTACAAGTACATATCTGAATTTTCTCTGATAAAATTCCAATACAGCAGGGTTGTCCAGGAAAAGCTTTATTGTACACATAATAATATCATCAAAATCCAACGCATTATTCAGCCGCAGCTTCTTCTGATAGAGCTCATATATAGCAGCAACCTTACTCATTTTAAAGTCTGATGCGTACATCTGAGTATAGGTTTTGGGTTCTATCAGTTCATCCTTTGCTCTACCTATCATATCAAGAACAGACCTTGGCGGAAAATTTTTATCATTAAGGTTAAGTTCTTTAAGACAATCTTTAACAACAGTCTGCTGATCTGCTGAATCATAAATAACAAAACTCTTGTCAAAGCCGATTTTATCTATATCACGCCTTAGCATTCTGACACACATGGAGTGGAATGTACTTACCCATATACTGTCACCCGCATCCTCTACCAGCTTTTCAATTCTTTCTTTCATCTCTCTTGCTGCTTTATTTGTAAAAGTGATTGCAAGAATACTGGCAGGATGCACACCCTTTTCCCGTATCAAATAAGCAATTCTGTGTGTAAGTACACGGGTCTTGCCTGATCCGGCACCTGCAAGTATCAGAAGCGGACCCTCTGTATGTAATACAGCTTCCTGCTGTGGTTCATTTAAACCCTTCAACAAATCCATATATACATCTCCAATGTAAAAATTAAATACCGGGAATATATGTTCGCGGCATTTATCATTATAGTAGATTATTTACTTTTTCGCAAATGAAAAAAATTAATTCTTCTTCCTATCCGGTTATTATCTTGTCAGCTATTTTGGCAATGGCATTACCCAACTTGCAGCTATTACTTTCAATCCAGTTTTGCGGAATCCAGAAACAATAGATTTTTTCCTTGTTCTTTTTAAGATATGAGTAGATTATTTGTACCTCATCCATTTCCTGTTGTCCAATCCTCCCGGAAGATTTTATATTGGTATTACGAAAGTGTGCAAGCAGCGATTTTTTAAGCAGTTCACTTATATCACCTACTTGTCTATCCGCAAGCGTTATAGTTTCCATACTCATCATTTTGTTGCCTTTTATAAAAAAGACCTTTACAGACATATTATCCATATTTTCCACACAAATTACATTCCTGCCCCTTTGTGAAGAATAAATCAAACCTTGCTTATACAGGACATGCCTTACACCATTGATATATTCCCTGTACCTGGCTGCTTTTTCAAAATCAAGTCTTTGAGCCGCAGCATTCATTTTCTGTTCTAAATCGATCACCGGCTTTTTATCATAGCCTTCCAGAAAGGATATGATCCTTTTTATGCAATCCTTGTATTCCTCATATGTGCCACCATTACAGCAAACTCCGAGACAAAGCTTTAATTCATGGTTCATACACCCCGATAGCCTTTTCCCAAATGATGCAGTAGTGCACTTTCGTATCTGAAAATATTCCTTAATAAACTCCACAGCCTGCTCAACCAGGTATACACTCGTGTAAGGACCGAAATACTGTGATCCGTCATCAGAAACCTCTGTAGAGATAAAAATTCTGGGGAACTCCTCGCTCAGACTCAGTTTAATGTACCTGTAGTTTTTTTCATTTTTCATCTGACTGTTATAAACAGGTTTAAATTCTTTAATAAGTTTACATTCTGTCAAAAACGCTTCCAGCTCTGTATCTGTGACGACTATATCAAAGTCATATATTCTGGGAATCATATTCTTTATTTTAGGGGCATGGTTTTTAGACTTTTGAAAGTATTGCGAAACCCTTCTTTTTAAGTTCTTTGCTTTACCGACATAAATAATATTGCTAGAAGTATCTTTCATCAGGTAAACACCGGGTTCTTCCGGTAAATTCTTGATTTTCTGCTTCAAGTCCACACACAATACTCCTTACATTTCAATCATATATGTCTATTCTCCTCATTAAAGGCTTCCGTTATAATGGGATAAAAAAACTGCAACCGAGGTTGCAGTTTTTTTGGCAGTTTAGAATTCCGGCTCAATCAAACCGTAATTTCCGTCTTTTCTCTTATAAACAACATTTACTGCGTTAGTATCCGCATTTGAGAATACAAAGAATTCATGCCCCAGAAGATTCATCTGTAAAACAGCTTCTTCTACATCCATTGGTTTTATTGCAAACCTTTTTGAACGTACAACCTTGAATTCATGCTCTTCAGCTATATCCTCTTTAATAGCAAAGTTATCAATCACAAAAGCTGTTTCGTGGAGTTTCTTCTCAAGCCTGGTTTTGTTTTTCCTTATTTGCCTTTCTAGAACATCAATTACTTTATCAATAGAAGCATACATATCATCATTTGCTTCTTCAGCCCTTAAAACAACTCCATTGAAGGGGATGGTAACCTCTAAAATCTGTCTGTTTTTTTGAACACTCATTGTTACATGAACTTCTGTACCCGGATTGAAAAATTTCTCCAGCTTCCCCATTTTTGAGATTACTTTTTCCTTTAATGCCTCGGTTACTTCAATATTTTTTCCGCTTACTATGAATTTCATATACGTCACAGCCCCTTTCATGTTACAAATAAATACTGTCAATTTAGAGAATACTACTTACAAAATTCGTAGAATTCTTTAATATTCTTACCCAAAACAAAAATTATAAAACACTGCTTATGCGACATTTTAAACAAGGATATATTTGATTCCAAGTAAGAATATTCTATTATATTATTATTCTACATTCAGATAATAAATCCTTCTATTTTATTATTCAAAAACCAAACTTATCGAAAAAATGCATATTTTATTCCATTATACCCAGGTTGAACCCTCGTAAATTGTAGTAAATATACCCGTAACTATATTAACAAAATTATGCACATTACTTCCACAAAACACCTGTTTTGTGTATATAAATTCTGTGGATAATGTGGATAAATCTGTGAATAACTTATTCAGGCTAATTTCAGGTGTGGATATTATTACAATATGAATGTACAAAATTACTATTTTATGTATACTAGATAAACAAAATATACTTATCTTCATATTATTGATATATCCTGTAAAATTGGCAGGTTCTGGAGTCTAATAGGAAAGTTAAGTCAGGGCTGATTACCCTAAACATTTATTCCACTTACATTTTATGGTAATATGTATTTTTTTCTATAACCTATCCACAAGGTGGTTTATCAATACTGCTTGTACCTTATGTATAAATTCGTATATATTAATAAAAGCCCTGTATATTCATACAGGACTTTCTGATATTAATAGATTATTCTTATTTACCGTTTGAGAAACACTCACTGCAATATACTGGCTTATCAAGGTGTGGCTTGAAGGGTACTTTTGTTTCCTTTCCACATTCAGCACAAACAGCTTCGTACATTTCTCTGTTTCTTTTTGCACCAGAATCCCTGTTAAATTGGGATTTCTTCAGGTCTCTGCATTCTTTACATCTCAAAGGCTCATTCTGAAAACCTTTTGATGCGTAAAATTCCTGCTCACGCGCAGTAAAAATAAAATCTTTTGAGCAATCCTTGCAAACCAGGGTTTTGTCTTCGAACATAGAATAAGTCGCCTCACTTCGTACAGCATATATTATATGCATAGAATAATTTTACCCATATACCGGATTAGTGTCTATATAGAAATAGTCAAAATATTTCCAATATTCCGGGCACTTATATATCGTATTATAAAAAAATGTCAATGTCAAGATTTTTACAACTCCTAAATACAGCTTAATAACCCGTTCATTTTCTGTAAACCTTAAAGTAATTACTTTTTATTATAATATCAGATATATCAACACCTCTGACAGCCTCATTCTTTTCGCTTTCACTGCCGGCCTTTCCGATATAATTCTTATTCGATAGTACTGCAAAGCTTTTATTCGTCTTTAACAAATTGCGCCCCAAAGCAGTATATATATACTCTTTTTCATCAACACCCATCAGGTAGGCAACAGTAGGCAGAATATCAATCTGTGATCCTATGGTTTTTACTATCTCTCCCTTCATCCCCTTACTATAAATAACAAAAGGAACTTTATAGTTATTCTCTAACCACCATTTTTCCTGGAGTTGTGCATCAGGTATTTCATTGGGGTAAAATTTATGCACACCACCATGATCTCCATATATGACAACCACGGTATCATCCAGAATTCCATTCTTGTCCAGGTTTGCTAGGAACACACCTATGTGCTTATCTGTATAATGCAGGCTCTGGAGATAGCCCCCCAATTTTGTATTGTTTATCTTTTCATCTATCGTCAGCTCCCTGTATTTTCCAGGTAAATCATATGGTGTATGTGTAGTCTGGGTTACCAAAAACAGATAGAATGGCTGCTTTTGCTTTAAAACAACAGGCCCGATCTGTCTTAGAAAGGAACCGTCGCTTAGCCCAAGACCGATTTTCTCATCCAAGTAGAAATAAGAAGAATCCATGCACTGATCAAACCCGAAAGAAGTTAAGGCATTCATCCAGTTCCAGTAGGAGCCCCTGTCCGGTTCTATTGCCAGCGTTGAATACCCTCTCGCTTCCAATAGACTGGGAAGAGAATTGTATGTATTATTTGGATACCTGAAAAATGTAGTCCCTCTCCTGATAGGATAGACTGAAGTATTTCCCAGAAGCATGGCATCCGAGCTTGTACCTCCTAGTGTCTGTTCATAAAAATTGGGAAAGTATATGCTGTTTCCAAGCAGTTTGTTTAAAGCTGGTGTTATTTCCTGCCCGTTGATCTTTTGGTTTACAACACAATTTTCAAGTGACTCCGTTTCAATAAATATAAGATTTTTACCTTCAAATATCCCCTTATACTTGTTATCCGGAAGGACTTCTTGTTTATCACGAAACCATTTTTCTATGCTTTCCACTTCGGCTGTACTTAACTTTACCGGCTGGCAATCACGCCAGTAAACATATATATCGAAAATATGATATCCGATAGGGGATAAGTTCAACATTGTCGTTCTGGGCGTCCAGCATACGGTAAAAAGAAATTTCCCTTTGTATTTTCTTTTAATATCGACATTGTAGTGACTATATGAAATGAATGCTGTTGATAAAACAAACAGTAGAACAAAAGCCAGTATACTCCTTCTTGAATTGTCCGCCAGATTTATTTTCTTTCTTATTATCTTAGCAAATAAAGGGATCAGTAGAATATCTGCAACAAATATAGCATCTGCAAAACGTACCATAGATAATATACTGTCCCCCAGATTGCCTATATTTACAAGGTTATCTTTGGAGTGTATAGAGATAAAAGCTTCAAAGGCACGGTAGTTCCATATGTCTACTAAAATAATAAATGTAACTAAGATATTTACAGCCATGCTGAATATCATCTTAAGCCTGGACCTGAAGAGAAATGCAAACGACAGTATTGCTGTAATGAAAGACAGGTATATGGGAAAAGACCAGATTAGTCTTACCGCTCTTATCAAGTCAATTTTTTCGCGGCTTTCACTGTATATTATTCCTATGAAGAATACACTTTTTACAAAGATTGAGATAAGTGTATAGTGCCAGAAGTAATCACCCACAAAGCTTATTGTATTTTTCTTTAACAATCCCTTAATATCCAGTTGTAAAGCAGCCATTGGAGCCTCCTCAATACTCATAATCAACTCTTTCCACATTTGCGCTCAATTTGCAATATTACTATTCCAAAAGACAACTGATTTATATTCTGGTATTTTATGCCTAAATAAATAAAAAGAAAGCCTCATGGTATATCCATGAGGCTTTCATATAAATCTGGCAGAGACCTACTTTCCCGGGGCGCTTCCACCCAAGTATCATTGGCACTGAGAAGCTTAACTGCCGTGTTCGGTATGGGAACGGGTGT